>NZ_CAKJTR010000014.1:19076-21265 GCF_917627355.1 Protofrankia sp. Cj3
GGCGCGACGAGCAACGGCGCGACGAGCAACGGCACGAAGGACGACGGCGGGCCGATCAGTTCGGCGCCGCCGTCATCGAACGCTGCCCGATCCACCGGGGCTCGTGCGACCGGTCGCCGGCGGGCGTCGCGTGCGGTCGCGGCACCGCAGGAGAGCGGTGAGGCCGCCCACACCGGGTAGGTGTCCTTAGAGCGCCCGGCAATAGGGGCGTGGATCAAGGAGCGGGGCTGGGGTGCGTAGATCGCGAGGCGGCGGAGGGAGCCACCCTGGTGTTGGGTGGCGACTGACGACAACACGGCGAGGTGCGTGCCCCAGCCCCGCGACGCCGCGTCCCCTATTGCCGGTCGCTCTTAGTGTTGATGCGTGTGCTGACGCATGCGTGCTGACAGCGGCCTGGTCCAGCGCCGCGCTGGACCAGGCCTCCTGATCGGCCGCGGGCGCTGACATCGCCGAATCCGGCCGGCCGCCTGGCGCGTGGGTCCGTGTCCCGGTCCGGGCGGCGCCTCGCGTCGTTGTCGTCGGTTGACGCCCACAACCAGGGCGGCTGCCTCCGCCGCCGCGCGATCCATCCAGCCGGACGCCGCTCCCCTGATCGAACGACGGCTCCCGGAACACGCCGTAGCCTCTGGCTGGTCAGGCTTCGCCGGTGGCCCAGTGCTGCGCCGCTTCCCGGCGGATGAGGTCGCGTTGGTCGTGCTCGCGCACGAGCGCGTCCAGCCGCGCGCGGGACCGTCGCAACGCGCCGTCAACCGCCGCGCTGGCACGGCTGTTGTCGCCCATTTGCAGGGCGTACGAGGCGACGACCAGAGCCTGGACGACGTCGTCCTGGGCAGAGAGCGCATCGCTGTGGGCATCGCTGCCCGCGGCGGCGGCCTGAGGCCGGCCACGGAAGGCGCAGCCGTCCCTGGAAAGCTCGCGGGCACGCACCGCGAGCCAGCAGGCCGCGTAGGCCGTACTGAGCGCCCACGTCGCGCGTACTCCGGCTGGCAGGCCCACCAGCCCGTTGAGAGCGACCCCGAGCACCGTTGTGACGACCACCGCGGATGCCGCGATGGTCACGGACCGCCGCCGGGGGTCCGTTGTCCGGGCTGAGGACACCAGCGGCCAGCCGGCGGTCAGGACAGCGGCGGCCGTGGTGGCACCGGCCACCCAGATCACAATCTGCCAGCCCATCGTGGCCCAACCCCCACCCAGGCCGCGGACGATGCGCGAGGCTCGCGTCGCGCTGTCGGCGGCCACCCGTTGCCTGTTGGCTCTGCTCGGGCACTGGCCGCCAGCCGGGAGCGCAGTGCCCGTGCCGAGCCCGTGCCGAGCCCGTTCCGATGGTTGCGCGCTGGTCGGCGGCACGCCATGGTTCATCGGTGCCATGGCCGGATACGCCCTGTGGCCCGGGTCGCGGCGCGGGGGCGGGGCCGCCGGTGTCAGGTTGGCGCATGCGCCTGTTAAGGTAGTGCAATCAGGGCCGGGCACGGCTGTGTTTCCGCCGTGTGAGAGATGCCCGTCCGACTTCAGCAAGGAGAACCGGTGTACGCGGTCGTGGCCAGCGGCGGCAAGCAGCACAAGGTCGCCGTCGGCGATGTCGTTGACGTCGAGCTCGTCAAGGGCGAGCCGGGCGCGACCGTCAACCTGTCGGCGCTCCTGCTTGTCGACGGCGACGTGGTGACCCACGACAGGGACGCGCTCGCGTCTGTCGAGGTGACAGCGGAGGTCGTCGAGATCGTCAAGGGTCCTAAGATCAGAATTCACAAATTCAAGAACAAGACCGGTTATCACAAGCGGCAGGGCCACCGCCAGAAGTTCACCCGCCTGCGGGTGACCGGTATCGAGACCGGGAAGGCCTGAGCGACATGGCACACAAGAAGGGCGCGAGCTCCTCGCGCAACGGTCGTGACTCCAACGCCCAGCGGCTGGGCGTGAAGCGTTTCGGTGGCCAGTACGTCAACTCAGGTGAGATCATCGTTCGCCAGCGGGGCACGCACTTCCACCCCGGTTCCCAGGTAGGCCGTGGCAGCGATGACACACTCTTCGCGCTGGTCGCCGGGCATGTCCAGTTCGGCAACCGCCGGGGCCGCCGGGTTATCAACATCATTCCCGTTGAGGGGGCGCGGGCTGCCTGAGGCAGCCGGCTCGCAGCTCAACAGGGCCGGTGCCGCTGTCCGCGTGGGCGAGTTGTCTCGGAGACCGCTAAG
>NZ_CAKJTR010000014.1:21666-36812 GCF_917627355.1 Protofrankia sp. Cj3
GCCTGAGGCAGCCGGCTCGCAGCTCAACAGGGCCGGTGCCGCTGTCCGCGTGGGCGAGTTGTCTCGGCGACCGCTAAGCCAACGACGATGAGGAGAGGCAGCGGTGCCCACCTTCGTCGACCGGGTCGTCCTCCACGTCATCGCGGGGGACGGCGGGCCTGGCTGCGCGTCGGTTCACCGGGAGAAGTTCAAACCGCTCGGTGGCCCTGACGGCGGTAACGGCGGGCGTGGCGGGGACGTCGTTCTTCGGGCTGACCCGAGTGTGACGACCCTGCTCGAGTTCCACTTCCACCCCCACCAGCGAGCCTCTGGCGGCCGTCCGGGCCAGGGCTCCAACCGGCACGGCGCGGATGGTGTCGATCTTGTGCTGCCAGTGCCGGACGGCACGGTCGTCCTACGGCCGGACGGCGAGCAGGTCGCGGACCTTGTCGGCGCCGGGAGCGAGCTGGTCATCGCCCGCGGTGGCCGCGGTGGCCGGGGCAACGCGGCTCTTGCCTCCGCTCGGCGCAAGGCCCCGGGGTTCGCGGAGCTCGGCGAGCCGGGGGAGCGGCTGGACGCCGTCCTGGAGCTCAAGACCGTCGCGGACGTGGCGCTGGTGGGCTTTCCCAGCGCGGGCAAGTCCTCGCTGGTCTCGGTGCTCAGCGCGGCCAAGCCCAAAATCGCGGACTACCCCTTCACCACCCTCGTACCGAACCTCGGCGTGGCGCTGGCCGGTGACCTTCCGCCGTACACGGTGGCCGATGTCCCAGGCCTGATCCCCGGAGCCAGTTCCGGACGAGGCCTGGGGCTTGAGTTCCTGCGCCATATCGAGCGCTGCTCGGTCATCGTGCACGTGCTGGACTGCGCCACCCTCGAGCCCGGCCGTGATCCCGTCAGCGACCTCGACGTCATCGAGGCCGAACTGGCCGCGTACTCCGCGGACCTGTCGGACCGGCCGCGGGTGGTCGTCCTCAACAAGATTGACGTACCGGATGGCCGCGACCTGGCAGACCTGGTCACGGCCGAGATCGCCGCCCGTGGGCTGGCCGTGTTCGCCGTGAGCAGCGCCACCCGGGAGGGCGTCCGTACGCTCTCGCTCGCCCTGGCTGAACGGGTCGCCGAACATCGGGCGCTACAGCCGGCGCGGACCTCCCAGCGGGTCGTTCTCCGCCCCCGCGCGGTTGATGAGCCTGATTTCGCCGTCCGCGCACACGATGACGGGTTCGTGGTGACCGGTGCCAAACCCCTGCGATGGGTCCGGCAGACCGACTTCGGTAACGATGAGGCGGTCGGCTTCCTCGCCGATCGGCTGGCTCGTCTCGGCCTGGAGGCTGAGCTCGTTCGGCTGGGGGCGGAACCTGGTGTCGCGGTGACCATCGGCGATGTCACCTTTGACTGGGAGCCGCACCTGAGCGGGCGTGGTGGGCGTGGGGGCCGGCGTGACGCTCTGCCTGCCGGCTCGGCCGCTGGTGGATCCACGGCCGCCGGCTCAGGGGGAGCTGAGGCGCTCTCGGTGGGATCCACTCTCGGCCCTCGTGGCAGTGACGACAGGCTCCGCACCACCACCCGGTTGACCAGGGCTCAACGCTTCGCTCGCCGGGCAGCTGATCATGCCAGTGGCGCTGGGGACGACGAGGGCGACTCGTGACAGGGTTGATGTGTGACTGTTCGTGACTTTGTGACACGGGCCAACCGGATTGTGGTGAAGGTCGGTTCGTCGTCCTTGACGACCGCGAGCGGCGGTATCGACGGTGATCGCGTCGATGCGCTGGTGCGGGCACTGCTGGCGCGTGCGGGTCGGTTGGTGCTGGTCTCGTCGGGCGCCATCGCCGCGGGCCTCGCGCCGCTGGGGCTGACCCGGCGGCCTCGAGATCTCGCGACCCTGCAGGCCGCGGCGAGCGTCGGTCAGAGCATGCTCGTGCACCGTTACGCCACCGAGTTCGGGACGGCCGGGTACCGGGTCGGCCAGGTGCTGCTCACCGCTACCGATGTGATCCGGCGCACTCACTACCGTAACGCCCGGACCACCCTGGACCGGCTGCTGGAACTCGGCGTCGTTCCCATTGTCAACGAGAACGACGCCGTTGCCACCCAGGAGATCCGGGTCGGGGACAACGATCGTCTCGCGGCGATCGTCGCGCATCTCGTCTCCGCGGATCTGCTGCTCCTGCTCTCCGACGTGGACGGTGTCTATGACGCCAACCCGCGGCGCGGCCCGGCCACCATGATCCGTGAGGTCCGGGCGGACGCGGATCTCGATGGGGTCGGCACCCGCGGCACCGGCAGCGCCGGGGTCGGGATCGGTGGTATGGCAACGAAGATCGAGGCGGCTCGGATGGCCGCCTCGGGCGGGGTCGTGACAATCATCACGTCGGCGGGGAACGCGGCCGCCGCTCTTGCCGGCGCCGACGTGGGCACGGTGTTCCACCCGACCGGCCCGCGCCGGGCGTCCCGCCTGCTGTGGCTGGAACACGCGACAATCCCGCAGGGCAGGCTGTTTCTCGACAGCGGTGCGGTGGCCGCGGTGGTCGGCCGCCGGGTGTCGCTGTTACCTGCCGGGGTCACCAAGGTTGACGGTGACTTCTCCGCCGGTGACCCGGTTGACCTGGTCAGCCCGGCGGGCCTGTCGGTCGCCCGGGGGCTGGTCGCCTACGACGCGGCGGAGCTGCCGGGGATGCTGGGTCGTTCAACATCCGATCTTGCGGCTGAGTTTGGCTCGTTCTACGAGCGCGAGATCGTCCATCGTGACGACCTCGTTCTCCTCCAGCCGCGCCGCTGACGCCGAGCCAGGCGCCAGCCGACGTCGGCTGGCGCCTGGCCAGTGTGCTCATGGGCGCCGGTCTGGACGGTCGTGCCAGCGCTGGCCGCTGGCTCCAGCGTCGTCGGCCGCGCGGGCCTTGTCGGCCGTACGGAGCCTGAAGGAGCACAGCGCGGCCGGCGTCCCGGGCCATCCCGCCGGTCAGGTGAGGCTGGTCCGGACATGGCTGCCACGGGCGCTCTTGACGACGGTGACCTGGGTGGGGATGCGCTGGCGCAGATCGGCGACGTGGCTGACGATACCGACCAGCCGGCCGCCGGAGCGCAGGTCGTCCAGGACGTTCATGACCTCCTCCAGGCTGTCGGGGTCGAGGCTGCCGAAGCCCTCGTCGATGAACAGCGCGTCCATGGCCTGACCGCCGGACTCGGCGGTGACCACGTCCGCGAGTCCCAGCGCCAGGGAGAGCGCGGCCTGGAAGGTCTCCCCACCGGACAGGGTGGCGGTGTCACGCCGCCGGCCCGTCCAGGCATCCTCGACGAGCAGCCCGAGACCGGCCCGGCGCCGCCGGTCGCGGCGTTCACCGACATCGTGGACCAGGGTGAACCGGCCGCCGCTCATCGCCGACAGCCGCCCGCTCGCCGCGGTCGCGACCTCCTCGAGCCGGGCGGCGAGGACAAAGCTCGACAGGGGCATGCCCTGGCGGTTGTCACCGCGTCCCGCGGCCACGTCGGCGAGGCCGCGTATGTGCTGGGCTGCCTCGCGCAGCGGTGCCACCGCCGCGAACGCCTCGGCGAAGACGGCGACCAGGGCGGACAGGCGCCTGAGCCGGTCGCCCGCCCGCGCCGCCGCGGCGAGCGCCGCTTCGTGCGCCTCCCGGGCGGCCAGCGCGGCTGCCTCCCGGTCGGCCAGCGGTACCGGCGCCTGCGGGTCGACGGCCAGCTGAGGGCTGGCCAACCGGGATCGCACCCCGACCAGATCGTCCCGGTGGGCGTCCAGCCGCGTCTGTGTCGCGGCGAGCCAGCTGTCCTCCCGGCAGGCGGCTCGGGCAGTGGCCGTGTCCGGGAAGCCCGCGGCGCGGGCGTCACCGTCGGCCGCGGCTGACGCCCGGCGGTGTTCCTCCTCCGCCGAGACCGCCGCCGCGGCGGCGGCGTGGCACTCGGTGTACGCGTCCGCGAACTGTGCGATCTCGCGCTGACGTGTCGCCAGCTGGTCGGGGTCCCGCAGTTCCGGTGGAATGCCCGAACGCTGCCGGGCGGCCCGTACCCGGTATTCCTCCGCATGGGTGCGGGCGAGCTGCTCGGCCGACCCGTGACCGGCCAGCTCCGCGGCGGCTCGTGTCTCCTCCTCGCGGAGCAGGGCAAGCGCCTGCTCAGCGGATGGGAGATCGGCGGCGGTGGCGGCAAGCATGTCGGCGTGGCTGGCGAGGTCCGCCGCGGTCCGCTCGAACCCCTCGGCGGTTGGCTCAGGAGCAACCGGTAGATCCCGGCGCCGCGGGTCGGCGGCACCGCCGTCGCTGTTGCCGCCACTGTTGCCGTCGCCGCTGCCGCGGTGAACGTCATGGCTGTCCGTGGCATCGCCGCCCACATCGGTGCCGCCCACATCGGTGCCGCCCGCGCCGTGCGGGGCCGAGTCGATGACTCCGACCACGGTGACCGTCGCGAACGACTCGACCGCACGGGACGGTGGTTGGCCGTCCGCACGTGCCGATCCTGTTTCCGGCGTGCTCCAGGCGGGCTCCACCCGGTTGGCGAGTTCACCCAGCAGAGTGCGAATGCGCTCATCGAGCCGGTCGGCATCGCGGCGCGCGTCGGTTGCCACCGCCGTGAGCCGGCCGGCCTCGGCTTCGGCGGCCAGCTCGTCGTCCTTGTCGACATGGTCCGCCCGGACCTCGGCGGGGTCGGGGTGGGCGAGCGATCCGCAGACCGGGCAGGGGGAGTCGTCGACCAGAGCGGCGGCCAGTTCGGCGGTGATCGCGTCGAACCGCTGGCGGCGGATGTCGCTGGCCAGGATGCGGGCGTCGCGGGCGGTCCGCTCAGCCTCGTCGGCACGGGTCATGGATTCGTGATGTTGCCGTACGGTGCCGGCCAGCTCCGCTGCCACCCGGGCCTGTTCCCGCGCCCCGGGGAGCGCCGCGGCGCTGGCTCGGGCCCGGTTCAGCCGCTCCTCGAGGACGTGCCGCCGCTGCGGCAGCTCGGTCCGCAGATACTCGGTGAGCGCGGTGAGCGCTGCCGCGTGGCTCTCGGCGTCGGACTCGGCCGCCGCCGCCGCCGCGTCGTCGGCCTCCGCTGCGGCCAGGACATGGGACAGCTGCTCCAGACGTCCCACATCCGTGTGGGTGAGACGGGACAGCCGCGCCAACTCGTCGACGGACGCGTCGTGGCGGGCACCCAGCAGCCGCAGCCTGTCACGTCCGGCCTCCTGGGCACAACGCGCCCGCTCGAGGCTGTCCGCGCGGTCCCACACATGTTCCAGCGCCCGGCGTACCGGGCCGGCGCGCCGGGCCGCGTCGAGTTCGGCGGCCATCGTCTCCACCGCGGGGAGCTCCGCTTCCAGCGCCGCAAGCTGTGTCAGCAGGTCGCGGCGTTCGGACTGGCGCTCGGCGAGCGCGCGAGCCTGCTCAAGGGAGTCCTCAGCGTGCCGGCGGGTGTCTGCCGCCACCGCGGCCCGATCGTCTGCCGCGGTGGTGGCGGCCGCCGCGGCGGCGGCGAGGTCGGCGACCCACTCCGGGTCGGCCTCGGGGTCAGCGGGTTCCGCCGTCTCCGCGGCTTCGGCCGCGCGTGCCAGCACCCGGACAAGTTCCCCGCGCGCGTTCGCCGCTCTCTCATCCGCGATCTTTGCCTGGTCGGCGAGCCACTGCTCGGCGTGCTCGAACCGGTTGACCCTGAACAGCCGCTTGAGCAGCCGCTCCCGGGCATCGTGGTCCGCCTGTAGGAAATCGGCGAAGTGCCCCTGCGGCAACATGATCACCTGGAAGAACTGTTCGGCGGTCATCCCCAGCAGCCGGCCGACCTCCAGGCCCACGTCATCGTTGCGCTGGGCCACCACCTCCCAACCGGGGCCGGCCCACCGCTCGAGCAGCGCGGTCGGGTTCACCCGGACACTGCCCTCGCCGCCACGTTTCGGTCGCTCCCAGAGCGCGGTGCGTGCGATCCGGAACCGCCGACCGGACAGGCTGAACTCCAGCCGCACCCACGGCGCCGTGCTGGCGTCGGCGTGATGCGAGCGCAGGTCGCGGGCGCGGGCGCGCAGCCCCGGGACAGTGCCGTACAGGGCGAACCCGAGCGCGTCGAGCAGGGTGCTCTTCCCCCCGCCGGTCTCGCCGCACAGCAGCACCAGACCGCCTGCCCTGAGCTGGTCGAAGTCCAGTTCGACGCTGTTCGGGAACGCCCCGAAGGCGGTGAGTTCCAGCCGGTGGGGACGCATCAGGCGGCGTCCTCGGACAGCCGGGCGTCATCCAGCGCCGCCCGCAGCAACGACCGTTCGCGCTCGTCGGGTTCGGCCCGCACATGGGTGAGGAACGCCTCGGCGACGGCCAGATCGGTGCGCCCGCGAATACGCTGCCGGTAGTTGAGCCCGTCCGCGGCCCCGCCAGCAACCGGCTCATGGCTCAGGGTGAGCGCATGGGGGAACCGGCGTTGCAGGGTCGTCATCGCGTCCATCGGGCGGACCGGGTCGGTGAGCACGACTGACACGAAGTCACCGGTATGCGCTTCGTAGACAGCCGAGGTCATGAGATCCGCCAGGGTGCCCCGCAGCCGGGCGAGGCTGCGGTACAGCGGCACCGGGATCTCCTCGACACCGGCCAGGCCGGTCGCGTCCAGCTCGACCAGCAGGGAGGACTTGGCATCCGCCGCTTCCGAGAACGAGTAGGCGAGCGGTGAGCCGCTGTAGCGTAGGTCATCGCGCAGGGCCTGCGGCTTGTGGAGATGGCCGAGGGCGGTGTAGGTGATCCCGGTGAACAGGTCCGCGGGGACCGCCGCCAGCCCACCGACGCTGATGTCGCGCTCACTGTCGCTGCCCTTGCCCCCGTGCACCCACGCGTGGGCGCAGACGATGCTGCGCCCACCGTGGCGAGCGCGCGCGGCGTGGACGGCACGCATCGCCTGCCGCATGATCGACGCATGGGTTGCCGCGGTACCGGCCGGCACGGTCCGGGCCACCCCGGCGCCCCCGGTGGCGGTATCGGCCGCAAGGGTGCCGGCGGCGGCATCCGTGCCGGCGGTGTCGCTCGCGGCACTGTCTGCGGCGGCACTGTCTGTGGTGACGCCTTCTGTAGTGACGCCGTCGCTGGCGGCGGTGTCCGCCAGGGCCGCAGCCACCGCGGCCGGCTCGAGGTAGGGGATGGCGTAGACGTGGACCGGGCCGTGGGAGTCCTCGACAGTCACGGGATCGGCGACGGCAGCCACCTCCGTGCGGATGCGGACCCGGGGATCAAGCAGCCCGGCCTTGTCACCAAGGCGCGCGGGGGCGTCGTGATTACCGCTGATCACCACAACCCGCGCGCCGGCATCGCGCATCCGGGAGAGCGCTTCGTCGAACAGCCGCATGGCCGCGACCGGTGGGATGGCCCGGTCGTGCACGTCCCCAGCGACGACAACGAGGTCGACCTGCTCGACACGGACAACCTCGACGAGGTGGTCGACGAACGCGGCCTGGGCCGCCGACAGATCGAACCCGTGCAGGGCGCGGCCGAGATGCCAGTCGGATGTGTGCAGCGTGAGCATGCCATGCACGGTAAGGCGCGCCTCCGGCGGTTCCACACGCGGGTCCCGGACGGCGGCCCGCCCGTCCCGGCAGCGGCCGGTTCGGCACCGCGTCGAGGGCGAAGAGCGCCCGGCAATAGAGGTGTGGATCAAGGAGTGGGGCTGGGGTGCGTGCGGCGCAAGGCGGAAGGCCGAAGCGATACCGGCTGAGTTGTATCGGTGTGGCCGACAACGCGGCCAGGGGGCGCCTGGGCGCGGCGAGCCGGAATGACGATCTCAAACGCGCTCTGAGCGGTCGGCGCTGGCAGTCCTTCAAGGGGTTGTCGGATGCCAGGTGGATGCGTCGCGAGGCGGCCCAGGCCCCGGTAGCGGTGTGCTGCCGGGGCTGGTGACAACGACGCGAGGCGCCGCCTGGCGCTGGCAGACCCTGGATGAACGTCCAGCGCCGACCACTGAGGCCGGTAACCTCTGTAGTGAACCGGGGACATCAACCCCCAGCGGCGCGGAACATACCCGTTTCTGGCCCTTGAGCGGTGGGGCGCGTTCCGGTGGCAGGCGTCGGGTCGGAAGGAACTGATCATGAACACCATTGCCGAGGACGTCCGCCAGACCGCGGTCCGGGCCCGCGCGGCCGCGGCCACGCTCGCGCCGCTGTCGCGCGCGGACAAGGACCGTGCCCTGTACGCGATGGCGGACGCCATCCTGGCCGCTGGCCAGCCAGTTCTCCAGGCCAACGCCGAGGATGTCGCGATGGCCCGCGACGCGGGCACCGGTACGGCCATGGTTGACCGGTTGACCCTCACCACGGACCGCCTCGTCGCCATTGCCGGCGGTCTGCGCAAGGTGGCGGCCCTCGACGACCCGGTCGGCGAGGTAGTCCGTGGTCGGCGGCTTCCCAACGGAATAGAGCTGCGCCAGGTCAGGGTGCCCCTCGGTGTGGTCGGGATCATCTACGAGGCGCGTCCGAACGTGACGGTGGACGCGGCTGGGCTGTGCCTCAAGAGTGGTAACGCTGTGTTGCTGCGCGGCAGCGCGTCGGCTGCGCGTACCAATGCCGCGCTGGTCGCGGTGCTGCGGGAGGCCGCGGCCGGAGCTGGGCTGCCCGCCGACGCGGTCGCGCTCGTGCCCGGTGCCGACCACGAGTCCGTCAAGCAGCTCATGCGGCTGCGCGGTCTTGTGGATGTGCTGATCCCGCGGGGCGGGGCTGGTCTGATTCGGGCGGTGGTGGCGGAGTCCACCGTGCCTGTGATCGAGACCGGGGTCGGCAACTGCCATGTATACGTCGACGTTGACGCGGATCTCGACCAGGCGCTGGCGATCGTCCTCAACGCCAAGACCCAGCGGGTGTCGGTGTGCAACGCGGCCGAGACACTGCTGGTCCACGCGGGTGTCGCCGACGCCTTCCTGCCCCGGGTCCTCACCGCGCTCCGCCAGGCCGGGGTGACGATCCACGGCGACGACGCGGTCCGCGCGCACGACCCGTCCGCGCTGCCCGCGACGGAGCAGGACTGGGCCACCGAGTACCTCTCGCTGGACATGGCGGTCCGGGTGGTGGGCTCCCTGGCCGAGGCCGTGGCCCATATCCGGCAATGGGGCAGTGGGCACACCGAGGCGATCATCACGCGCTCGCTGGAGGCGTCCCGCCGGTTCGTCGCAACCTGCGACAGCGCTGCGGTCATGGTCAACGCCTCTACCCGTTTCACCGACGGTGAACGATTCGGCTTCGGTGCGGAGATCGGTATCTCCACGCAGAAACTGCACGCTCGCGGGCCGATGGGCCCCAGCGAGCTCACGTCGACGACCTGGGTCGGCGTCGGCGACGGCCATCTGGTGATCTGAGAACCGCCGTGCCGGCGCCGCCAGGAGGCGCGCGGGGCGCGCGGGGCGGGCCGGGGCGGGCCGGGGCGTCCGGATGTACCTCTTGGCCCGTAACGGACAGGTCCAGACATCTTGTCACTGGTTGCGAACGTGATCATGAGAAGTCCGGACGTGGTTGTGCGATACCAGGTACCCATTGGGTTGATGTGGTTGTGCCGGTGTCGAAGGGGGCAGCTTGTCGATTCGCGAATCGGACGGCTCACCCGCGGGCCTTGAGTACGTAGCCAGGTTCCCATCCGCGGATTTGATCATTGTGGGATGCGGTGCCGCGGGGATGGCCGCGGCGGTGGGGACGCTCCTGCCATGGGCGGGCGCGACCCTGTCCGACCGCGGGGCGGTCCTGCTTGCGGTCAGCCGTACCGGGCTGGAGCTGTCGGCCAACGGTGTGGTCGTGCTGCTGCTGGGGGTTGTCTGCGCAGTGTCCTGCCTGTTGCCGCCGGACGGGCGGCGTGCGCGTCCACTGTCCCTCGCGCTGGCGCCGGCTGGTCTTGTGATCACCGTCCTCGCCGCCGCTGAGATCGATGCGGGGGATCCCCTGGCCGCGAAACTCCTCCAGCTACGGATCGGTACCTTCCAGACGGACCATCCCGTGGCCAGTACACACGTGGGCCTGGGCCTGTGGCTCAGCCTCGCGGCCGGCGTCACGCTCAGCGTGGGCGGGGCCGGGTGGCAACTGGTCGGCCGCTTCACCCGGGTAGTGGGTGACCCGGCCTGATGACGAGCGCGGGCGGCGCCGAGGCACGTGGGCGCCCCCGCCTTTCTGGTGATCGGATCGCAGCCGGCGAACAGGTCGAGAACGGACCGATTTCGGTGGCTTTCCCCTGTCGGTGGCACGAGCCCTTGGAACAAAATTGGCCTACGATTACACATCTTTTTCGAGCCTTGCGGGTCCGCTTACCCTGCCGGCCACGAGCGGGAGATACCGGGTCGCCTATCGCCGGGTCATGGTTGGCCGCGAGCTGTGGATGGTGCTGCCGCTGCTGGTGGCCACCGTTGGGTTATCGTCGTTGTTCTTTGTCTGGCTGATCCAGCCGGATCATTTTCCCCGGGGCGCGTACCTGCCGGCCCCGGTCCGTCTCGGCAATGCCGTCATGTTCCTGCTGATCGTCATTTCCGAGGGAATTCGGTTGCTTAACTCGATCACGCTCTGCTGGTCCGCGTTTATCATGCGCGATCCGGTGCCGGTGCGGCCGGCGGACGGCCTGCGGATCGCCTTCACAACGACGATCGTGCCCGCAAAGGAACCGATCGATGTCGTGCGTGACACCCTGATCGCGGCCCGGCGGATCCACTATGGCACGCCGATCGACATCTGGTTACTCGACGAGGGGAATGATCCGGGAGTCCGGGCGGTGTGTGCGGACATCGGGGTCCATCATTTCTCCCGCAACGGGGTCGAACGGTGGAACGAGCCGAAAGGGCGTTTTCGCACCCGCACCAAGCACGGCAACCACAACTCATGGCTGGCCGCCCACGGCGCGTCCTACGACATCGTCATGTCGGTCGATCCCGACCACATCCCGTTACCGAACTTCGCCGCGCGCATGCTCGGCTACTTCCGGGATCCCGAGGTCGCCTTCGTCGTGGGACCGCAGGTCTACGGAAACTTCCAGAAGTTTCTCACCCGCGGTGCCGAAGCCCAGAACTACATGTTCCATTCAGTGATCCAGCGCGCCGCGAACCGGTTCAACTGCGGAATGTTCGTCGGAACGAACCATGCCTACCGTGTCGCGGCATGGGAGCAGATCGGCGGGTTCCAGGATTCGATCACCGAGGATCTGGCCACCTCCTTCGCCGTGCACGGGGCGCGCCACCCGGAAACCGGCCGGCGGTGGAAATCGGTGTACACACCCGATGTTGTCGCTGTCGGCGAGGGGCCGGCGACGTGGACCGACTTCTTCAGCCAACAGCTGCGATGGGCACGCGGCTCCAACGAGGTCATGGTGACCGAGTCGGTGCGCCGGCTGCGGAAACTGTCGTGGGGAGGCCGCCTGCACTACCTGATCTTGATGTTGCACTATCCGACGGTCGCCCTCACCTGGCTGATGGGGATGCTGCTCACCGTCAGCTATATGGCGCTGGGCTCCAGCGGGGTCACGGTGCGCATATCGTCCTGGTTGGCCCTCTACATCGATGTCGCGGTGGCGAGGCTTCTCCTCTACATCTGGCTGCGGCGTTTCAATATCAGCCCGCATGAGGAGAAGGGAACCGCCGGAATCTCCGGAATCTTCGTCTCGATGTTGTGTACCCCCTTTTACTCGACCGCCTTTGTCGGCGCGTTACTGCGGCGTCCGCTCGGTTTCGTCGTCACTCCCAAGGGGCGTAGCGCCAGCCCCGATCGGCTCCTGACCTTCCGAAAACACCTCTTCTGGGCGATGCTCTCCACGGGTTCCATCACCGTCGCGGCAGCCTGCGGCAACGTGTACCCGGCCAACATGGTCTGGGCGGTGCTGTCGCTGCTCAGCTGCCTGGCACCCGTTGCCATGTGGGCGGTGTCCACGGTTGCCGGCCAGCGGCTCGCTCGAGGCGGTGGCTCAGCGGCGGCCCCGCCGCCGGCTGTCGTGCATGTCCGGCCCGCGGACCAGGTGTCCGTGGGCCTGCTGAAGGAACTCGACGGGATGCGTGCGCGGCCCGCGCCGCGGCCCGCGGCCCGGCCGGTCGTGCTGGTGGCCGCTCCGATCGGGTGGCGCGGGGAGGCCGTTGAGGACATGGTCATGCTGGCCGTGCCATCCACAGTGCTACCTACAGTGCTACCAGCAGTGCCACCAGCAGTGGCGCGCGCGAGGGCCTACAGCGAGCAGAACACTCGGTGGCTGGCCCGCCCGGCGCCCACATCGCCGCCGGGAGATCCGGCTCGGCCCGTTGCGGCGACCAGGCAGAAAGTGATCAGAGCGGCGGCCGCCGTCCAACGGCCGACCGGGATGGGGCGGGCGACCGGGCGGCCGGTGCTCGGCGGTTTTTCGGCCTCCAGCGGTTACTCGGCGGCTGGCGGCCACCTGGAGGACGTCACTATGAAGCTCCGGCCGCGGCGTCGGCGGGTGTCCCGCGACGGCCTGCTTGAGGAGCTGACCTGATGGCCGTGCTGCCGGCCTCGCCCGGCCGGGCCAACCGGCTGCGCAGGTGGCGCATGCTGCGGTTCGGTGCCTTTCTTCTCGTCATCCTCGTGGGCAACGGCCCGTTCGCCGTCTCGTGGACCGCGGCGCGTTACGAACGGTGGCGGTCCCACCGGCCGGACTACATGCGCAGCCATGGACGCTGGGACGTTGTCGCGGACAGCGGCACGCGGTCGATCCACGCGGCGATGCTGCATACCGGGAAGGTCCTGCTCATGGCCGGCTCCGGTAACGACCAGGGCAGTTTTGACGCGAAGAAGTTCAGGACCGTGCTGTGGGATCCGATCGCGAACACCTTTACCGATGTCCACACGCCCTGGGATGTCTTCTGCGCCGGGCACGCCTTTCTCCCGAATGGTGATCTGTTGATAGCGGGGGGCACCAAGAAATACGAGCTTCTTGCACCGGCCTCCCCGGACGGTAAGAAGCACGAGTACCAGGGGCTCAAGGACTCCTACCTTTTCAATCCGGTGACCGAGCGATATGAGAAGACCGGTGAGCTGAACCATGCCCGGTGGTATCCGACGTTGGTGACCCTGGCCAGCGGCCTGGTGGTGGCGGTTTCCGGGCTCGACGGCAACGGCGACATCGACCAGGGCAATACCGAGTTGTTCAGCTCAGCCAGCGGGACATGGGACGACCAGCAGGATCTCCGGAAGGTTTTTCCCACCTATCCAGCTCTGCTACTCGCCGGTGACGGCAGGCTGTTCTTCTCCGGCGCCAACGCGGGCTACGGCCCGGCGAGTGTCGCGGAGCGCCAGCCAGGCCTGTGGAACCTGACGAACAACGCCTTCCAGCCGGTCGACGGGCTGCCCGAGCCGGAACTCAACGAGACGGCAGGGACGATCATGCTCGCTCCGGCTCAGGAGCAGAAGGTGATGTTCATTGCCGGTGGCGGGGTCGGCGACACCCAGGTGGCGACTGCCCGGACCGCGATCGTAGATCTTGATTCGCCTGCCCCGCGTTACCAGCGTGGCCCCGACATGTCGAGGGTCAGGCGGTACCCCGGCGCGGTGATCCTTCCTGACGACACCGTGCTCGTCTCCGGTGGTTCCACCGGCTACCGGGCCAGGGACTCCCGGGTCGCCGAGATCTACCATCCGGATACGAGCTCCTTCACCGCGGCGGCGGACCCACACGTCGGCCGTGACTACCACTCCGAATACCTGCTGCTCCCGGACGGGCGGGTGGCTGTCTTCGGTTCGAATCCGTTGAGCGACGACAACACGTTCGAGACCCGGGTCGAGGTCTATTCGCCCAGCTACCTTTACCGGGGTGACCGTCCGAAAGTCATCTCGGCGCCGCCGCGGATAACTCGCGGATCGATGATCACTGTGGCATCGTCGCAGCCGGTGACAAAGGTGCGTTTGATCCGCCCGGGTGCCTACACCCATGTCACCGACACCGAGCAGCGTTCCGTGGCGTTACCGATCGTTCAACAGACAGCTGGCAACCTCACACTGGAGGTGCCCCAGAATCCCAATCTTCTTCCGTCAGACTGGTACATGCTTTTCGTGACCAACGGTGCGGGCGTCCCATCCGTCGCCACCTGGGTTCAAGTGGGATGACAGTGATTGTATCGATCTCCGGGTTGGTGCGGCGTATCGATGTCGTCCGGCGCCGGGCGGGCCACCGCCGGACGCGAGCCGTCGGTCTGGCGGCAGCCGCGGCCCTCGCCGCCATGCTGGCTGCCAGTGGGTGTGGCGCGGGAAGGTCGACCCGGAGCGCCAGCACGGCGGCGAACGGCGCCGGGCCACTTCACGCGGTCGGCGCGCAGTGCCCCGCGGGTGACCCGGCCGGTCGTGGCGCCGTGGCGGGCGCCGGACCGTACGGCCCGGCGCCCCGCGCGCCCTTTCTCGTCGATCCGAACAGCCAACCAGCCATAGCCGCACGTCAGGACGCCGCCAATGGGGCGAGCGCGGCGGCGATCGCGGCCAAGCCGATCGCCTTCTCAGTGGGGGACTGGCTGCGTGACGGTGTTCAAGCTGAGGTGGCGGCGCGTAGCGCGCAGGCGGAACGAGCTGGTGCCACAGCGGTCTTCATGGTCTATGCGATTCCGCACCGTGATGTCGGTGCCGGGTTCTCCGCCGGGGGAGAACCCGACGCTGCCACCTACCGGGCGTTCACCCGGCAGGTGGCAGCGGGAATCGGTGCCCGTGCCGCCGTTGTCATCCTGGAGCCGGATTCGCTCGCGCAGATGGACAGCCTGCCCGCGGCCCAGCAGCGGGAGCGTTATCAGTTGCTGAACGACGCCGTCGACGTCTACGGCGGGCTGGCCCGTACCAGCGTCTACCTTGACGGTGCCAACTGTGGATGGACGGCGGCTCCGGTTATCGCGGACCGGCTGAGCCAGGCCGGGGTGCGGCGGACCCGTGGCTTCGCGGTCAACGTGTCGAACTACTACCGGACCGGGGACGAGATAGCCCGCGCCGAAGTGATCGCGGCGCTGATCGGCGGTGCGCATTTCGTCGTCGACACCTCGCGCAATGGACGAGGCCCGACCGATGGCAATATCAGAGATCCCTGGTGCAACCCACCCGGCCGAGGGCTCGGGGCCGCGCCAACCACCGACACCGCCAGCCCGCGGGCGGACGCGTTGCTCTGGATCAAAGTTCCAGGGGCGAGCGACGGGGAGTGCGGCCGGGAGAACCCCCCGGCTGGCGTCTGGTGGCCGGCTGAGGCCGACGAACTCGTCCGTAACGCGGAATCCTGACC
>NZ_CAKJTR010000014.1:37024-48478 GCF_917627355.1 Protofrankia sp. Cj3
CATGGACAGAGGCCGGAATATGGGCCGCGGCGAGGCCGCTGCTCCTTCCCCGTGCGCCGGGGATGGGCTCAGCTCTGGTCGTCCGCCGCGCCGCCCATGACCTCGGCCGCGCGGCGGGCCAGCTCCTCGGCCGGGACGTCTTCAACATGGGTCGCCACGGACCACCGGTGACCGAACGGGTCCTCGAACTGCCCGGAGCGGTCGCCGTAGAACTGCTTCTCGACTGGGCGCAGGCTTTTGGCGCCGGCCTTGACCGCGCGGTCATGGGCCGCGTCGGCGTCCGTCACATACACGTGGATGCTGACCGGCGTTCCGCCTACGGTCCGCGGGCCCGCCGCGTCCATCTCGGGGAACTCGTCCGACAACATGATCATAGATGTGCCGATCACGAGCTCCGCATGGCCGATCTTTCCTCCCGGGGCGCCGATACGCATCCGTTCGGTTGCCCCGAGGACCTGGGTGTAGAAATCGATGGCGTCGGCCGCGCCGTCGACGTGCAGGTACGGGGTGATCACGGGGTAGTCGGCGGGGATCGGCTCGACTGCTGTCGTCATGGTTCCTTCTCCTTGGTTGGCTGACGCTGTGGGATTCGGTAGCTCGGGGGGTTGGCTCGGGGTTTGGTGATGTGCCCGGTCCGCCAGGCGGCGTGTGCTCGACGATAGCACATATGTTCGAATGGAGGTGGCCGCCGTCACCTTGCGGGCCACCAGGGGACGAACTGGTCATGTGCCGGGTCTTCCCAGACGGCCCACGGCCGGACACCGGAGCTCCACAGCTTCTCCAGGATGAGACGGTCCTTGGCCGTGTCCATGGCGCGCCAGAACCCGCGGTACCGGTAGCCGCCCAGCCGGCCGGCCCGGACCAGCCGGCCGAACGGCGCGTCGACCAGATCCTCGCCCGGATGGAGGATGTCAAAGATCGCGGGCCGTAGCACGAAGAATCCCGCGTTCACCCACACGTCCTGTTCCGCCATGGGAGCGATTTCGCTGATCGTGGTTGACCGAGGCTGGAAGTCGACGGTGTGGATGCTCTCGGGCGGCCGTACGGCGAGCAGCGTGGCGACGGCGCCGGACCGGTGCGCCTCGTCGATCATTTGCGGCAGCGGGACGTCGGACAGGCCGTCCGCGTAGTTCGCGAGGAACAGGTCTTCGCTGTCAACCAGGCGCCGCACCGCCCGGAGGCGTTGCCCCACCGGCGCGCTGAGCCCGCTGTCGACGATCGTGACCGACCACCCGGCGGCCTCACCGTCGAGCAGATGATGTCGCGGCACACCCGGCAGCGCCGTCGGCTCGTCGGCACGCTTGCTGGCGAGATTCCCAACCCAGGCGCGGACGAACTCGCCCCGGAAGCCCACGCAGAGCACGAAGTCGGTGTGCCCGTATGTCGCATACCATTTCATGAGGTGCCAGAGAATGGGTTTTCCACCCACCAGGTGCATCGGCTTCGGCGCGTCCGTGGCACGTTTCGGCACAAATACCTGGTCCGCGCCCGTTCCCAGCAGACGCTGTCCCTGGCCGCCGCAGAACAGAACAACCTTCATGCTGGACTCTTTTCCCGCGTACGCACACGGCAGGCGGGCCCACACCGGTATTCGCCCCCGCCGCTGCGTCCGGTGGTGCACGTGTCCGGGTTTGTCCTACGGTGTGTTCCGGGAGTCGTCGTTCGAGCGGGAAGCCGCGTCCAGGTGGCTGCTGGCAAGGCCGCGGGCCACACCGATACCGGCTGAGCCGATCGCTTCGGCGCCCACCGCCCGCATCCTGGCCGACCAGCCGGTAGCTTCGCTTCCGCCGATACCCGGCGGCGTGCCGTGGACGGTTCGTCGAGTGGGCTTCGTGGATCGGGCTTCGTGGATCGGGCTCCGTGGATCGGGCTCCGTCGAGCGGGGTTCGCGGACCGGGGTTCGTGGAGCAGGGAGGGGACGTGATGGGTGCCGACGGGCCGGCCGACGGAACAGGTGCCGGAGCTGCGCAAGGTGCTGCCGGAGCTGCGCAAGGTGTGGAGGTGGACCGGGTGGTCAGCGGGCTCGCTCCCGCTGACGCCGCGGCGGTGCTGACCGATGAGGCGCTCGCCTTCGTCGCCGCCCTTCAGCGCGCTTTTTCTGGCCGCCGCGCTGAGCTGCTGGAGCGGCGGCGTGAGCGCCAGCGGTCCGTCGCCGCTGGAGCGGGCCTGGACTTCCTGGCCGAGACCACGGACATCCGCGGCGGCGACTGGGTCGTCGCCCCGCCCGCGCCAGGCCTGGCCGATCGCAGGTGCGAGATAACCGGGCCGACCGACGCGAAGATGGTCATCAACGCGCTCAACAGCGGGGCACGGGTCTTCATGGCCGACTTCGAAGATGCCAACGTGCCCACCTGGGCAAATATGATCTCCGGGCAGCGTAATCTGACCGACGCGATTATGCGGGTACTGATGTTCACGGGCGCGGACGGCCGAACCTACGCCCTGGGCGAGAAGCTTGCGACCCTGCTCGTGCGCCCGCGCGGCTGGCACCTGCCGGAACGGCATGTTCTGGTCGACGGCGAACCGGTCAGCGGTGCGCTTTTCGATTTCGGGATGTATGTGTTCCGTAACGCCCATGCGCTGGTTTCGAGTGGCGTCGGGCCATATTTCTATCTACCGAAACTGGAAAGTCACCTTGAGGCGCGGCTGTGGAATGATGTTTTCACCATGGCCGAGGACGCCCTCGGGCTCACCCGCGGGACGATTCGGGCGACTGTCCTCATCGAGACGCTGCCGGCGGCCTTTGAAATGGAGGAGATCCTCTACGAGCTGCGGGAGCACTCCGCGGGGCTGAACGCCGGCCGGTGGGACTACATGTTCTCCACCGTGAAGACGTTCCGCGCCCGCGGTGCTGATTTCGTGCTGCCCGACCGCGGCGCCGTCACGATGACCGTGCCGTTCCTGCGCGCCTACACTGAGCTGCTGGTGGCCACCTGCCACCGCCGTGGTGCGCATGCCATCGGCGGGATGGCCGCCTTCATCCCGAGCCGTCGTGATCCAGCCATCAACGCACATGCGCTGGCAAAGGTCCGCGAGGACAAGGAGCGGGAGTCCCATGACGGTTTCGACGGCAGCTGGGTCGCCCACCCGGATCTGGTGCCGGTCTGCACCGAGGTGTTCGACGCCGTGCTTGGCGGGCGCCCGAATCAGATCGACCGGCGGCGTGACGATGTCGCCGTGACCGCCCGACAGCTGCTCGCGATCCGCGACACCCCGGGCTCGATCACCGAAGCGGGCCTGCGGAACAACATCAACGTGGCCATCCGTTACCTGGAGAGCTGGTTGCGGGGGACCGGCGCGGTTGGCATCGACAACCTCATGGAGGATGCGGCCACCGCTGAGATCTCGCGTTCGCAGATCTGGCAGTGGATCGCCGTACGGGCCCGGCTGGCTGACGGCCGGCCGGTGACCGCGGATCTCGTCCGAGACATCGAGGCCGAGGAACTGGCCGCGATCCGGTCCGCGGCCGGCGCGCGCGCGTTCGACGCCGGGCGCTACGCCGATGCCGCGGCTCTGTTCGAGCGGGTGACATTGGTCGACGAGTTCGTCGAGTTCCTGACCGTCCTCGCCTATGAGCAGGTGGAGTGATCTGGTCGCGGTGATGTCGCCCGCGCGCACCTGTCACTGGCACTATGGAAACGGTTCTCAAGTCGTACACGAGAGGTGTATATGCCGCTACAGGAGCATGCCTTCGCCGATGTGGCGGATGTCCGCGGACGCCTGGAGGCGGCTGGTTACCTTGCGGACCATGCGATCGCCACGACCGTCTTCCTGGCCGACCGGTTGCGCAAGCCGCTGCTCGTGGAAGGGCCGGCCGGGGTGGGCAAGACGGAGCTCGCCAAGGCGCTGGCTGCCGCGACCGGCGCCGAACTGATCCGTCTCCAGTGCTACGAGGGCTTGGACGAGGCTCGGGCGCTGTATGAGTGGAACTACAAGAAGCAGCTTTTGCGTATCCAGGCCGGGCGTAATGACGAGGCGTGGGACGAGGCCCATGACGACATCTTCAGCGACGAGTTCCTGTTGCCCCGGCCGTTGCTGACCGCCATCCGGCGCAACGACCCGGCCGTGCTGCTCATCGACGAGACGGACAAGGCCGACGTCGAGGTCGAGGGGCTCCTGCTGGAAGTGCTCTCGGATTTCCAGGTGACGATTCCCGAGCTCGGCACGATCGTGGCCAGCCGCCGTCCGTTCGTGGTGCTGACCAGCAACGCGACGCGGGAGCTCTCCGAGGCGCTCAAACGTCGCTGCCTGTACCTGTATCTGGACTACCCGTCGGCGGCGCGCGAGAAGGAGATCGTCCTCGCTCGCGTCCCGGAGCTGCCCGAACGGCTTGCCGAAGCCATCGTCCGGACCATCCGGGCGCTGCGGGCGATGGAGCTGAAGAAGGCGCCGTCGATCGCCGAGACGATCGACTGGGCGCAGACCGTGCTGGCGCTGGGTATCGACACCCTGGACGAAGAGGCGGTGTCGTCCACGCTGGGTGTTGTTCTCAAGCATGCCAGTGACCAGGCGCGGGCGGCTGGCCAGCTCAAGCTCGGTCGGAACTGAACTGACCTGAACTGGCACATGACCTGATGTGATTCCTGATCTGACCCCCGATGTGCCCTGAGGCGATGGGACGGCCGAGATGAGCGTGCTGGACCGCACGGTGGCGTTTACCGCCGCGCTGCGCACGGCGGGCGTGCCGGTGAGCAGCGCTGAGACCGTGGACGCGGCCCGCGCGGTCGGCGCGGTCGGGCTGCTTGACCGCGGAGCGCTGCACGCGGCCTTCGCGGCCACGATGTGCAAGCGCCCGGCCCATCGGGTCACCTTTGACATGTTGTTCGACCTCTACTTCCCGCCGCGGATCGGTGCTGGTCTGTCCGTCGAGGGTTTCGGCGAGGGCGGTGCGGACTCAGGCGAGGACAACGACGCTCACCAGCGTGGCGGCCACGCGGAGCTGGATCCGGACATGCTGCGCGAGGCTATGCGCGCTGACCTGCTGCGGGCACTGCTCGACGAGGACGATGAGACACTGCGCCGCCTCGCCAGAGATGCCGTGACCGCGCTCGGAGCGGCCCCTGTCGGGGCGGGGCAGCGCTCCTGGTTCATGTACCGGGTCATGCGGGCGCTCTCACCGGACTCCCTGGTCGCGGACCTGTTGGCCGCGATGCTCGACGGGGCCGCAACCGGGGGCCTCGCCGAGCGGGTCGCCCGGCAGACGATCACCGAGCGGATCCGTTCGTTCGAGGAGATGGTCGCCGCCGAGGTTCGGCGCAGGCTTGCCGAGGAACGCGGGGTGGACGCGGTGGCGACGACCGCGGTCAAGCCCCTGGCGGACCAGGTCGACTTTCTCCGGGCGTCCCAGCGTGATCTCGTCGAGTTGCGCCAGCAGGTCTATCCGCTGGCCCGCCGGCTCGCGACCAGGCTGACCGCTCGCCGCCAGCTGGGGCGCTCCGGCCGGCTGGACTTCCGCCGCACCGTGCGGGCTTCGCTCGCCACCGGCGGCGTGCCGTTGCGGACCCACCACCGTCCGCACAAACCACACAAGCCCGAGCTCGTTGTCCTGTGCGACGTCTCCGGCTCGGTGGCGTCGTTCGCGCACTTCACCCTGTTGCTGACGCACGCGCTGCGGGAGCAGTTCACCCGGGTCCGGGCGTTCGCGTTCATCGACACCACCGACGAGGTCACCCGGTTTCTGCGGGGCTGCGACGTCGGCGACATGATGGCGCGGATCGCGAGCGAGGCCGATCTGATCTGGTTCGACGGGCACAGCGACTACGGGCATGCCTTCGAGGTGTTCGCACGGCGCTACCCTGACGCCGTCAGCCCGAAAACCTCCCTGCTCGTGCTGGGCGACGCCCGTAACAACTACCGGGCGAACGCCGCCGGAGTGCTGCGGACGCTGTGTGCTCAGGCCAGGCACTCCTACTGGCTGAATCCTGAGCCGCGCACCTACTGGGGCTCGGGCGACTCGGCCACCCGCGCCTATGCCGACCTGGTTGACGAGATGGTCGAGTGCCGCAACGTCGAGCAGCTCCAGGCATTCATCGAACGCATCCTCCCGGCATAGGCTCCGCGGCCGGGGTCTGGTGCCCGGGTCTGCTGCCCGGGGCCTGGTGCCCGGGGCCTGGATCTCGCCGGGCTGAAATCGGGGTGAACCGAACGGGCGAGGCGTGCGTCCAACCTTCCGACAGCTGATCGTTGATGGGAGGACGGCCGCGGTGATGGCTATGACAGGCTCGGCGACAGGGGCGGACACTCAGGAGCCCGACAGCCCGGAACGGACACGGCCGGCCGGGCTGGGAAGGGCTCCGATAAGTGATCGTTTCGCCGGGGGCGCCCCCGGCAGGCGCCGGATCTTTCGCTATGCCTTCGCCATCGGGCTTGTTGTGATTGCCGCTGCTGCCTTCCTGCTCGGTGGCGTGCACTCGGACGGGGGATCCGCACCGGCGGTGCTGCCCGTCGCGCCCGGCATCGCTCCAGGCGCCGCCGCTTCGAGCAGCGGCGCTGGTGCGAACGGCGGCGCTGATATGAACGGCGGCGCCGGCGTGAACGGCAGCGCTGGCGTGGACACCGAGGCTGGTTCTGACGTGGTCGGCGCACCAGCGCCGGGGCGGGCCAGCCTGCCCGGATCCCAACCGGATGGAACGGGTGACCAGGCCCGGCCGGCCGGGGCGGAGGTGCGGATCGTGCGTACCGGTTCTGTTGCACTGTGGGTGCGCCCCGGCGGGGTGGACGCGGCGGTCACCGCCATCGAGACCGCGGCGAAGGGGCTTGGGGGCTATCTGTCCGCGCTGGACAGCAGCGGTTCGGCGTCGGCCACCGATAGCGGTGGCGAGCGTGCCAACGTCACCCTGAGGGTCCCGAGCGGTTCGTTCGAGCCGCTGCGCGACCAGGTCGGGAAGATCGGCGAGGTTCGCGCTTCGACCGTTTCCACCCGGGACGTGACCGGCCAGTACGTAGATCTCCAGTCCCGGCTGAAGGCGTTGCGGAGCTCCCAGGACAGCTATCTGGCGCTCCTGGCCAAGGCCGGGACGATCGGGGAGGTCCTCGCCGTCCGCCAGCAGATCGACAACGTGCAGTTGCGGATTGAACAGCTTGAGGGCCAGCGCCAGGTGCTGGCTGACTCCAGTGATCTTGCCACCCTCACCGTCGGGATCAGTGAGCGGGGCGCGGCGGCCGGCGGCGCTCCGGACGGCACCGGCCGGGGTCTTGGCCGAGCCGTCCGGCTGTCCTGGGATCGCTTCGTCGGTGGTCTGACCCAGATCGTCGCGTTGATCGGGCCGATCATCCTGATCCTGCTGTCCGCCGCGACGGTGTACATGGGCTACCGGCTGGCCCGGCGGGCCAGCCGCCGAACCAGCCGACCGGCCTCGCCAGCCCCGCCAGCCGATTCGGCCCCGCCAGCCCCTTCCGCCCCTTCCGCCGATTCGGCCAGTTAGCGGGCGAGGGCGGCGTCCACGACGGACTGCGCCTCGGCGAGGACGGTGTCCAGGTGCTCGGGTCCGCGGAAACTCTCCGCGTAGATCTTGTACACGTCCTCGGTGCCGGACGGGCGCGCCGCGAACCAGGCGTTCTCGGTGATGACCTTGATCCCGCCGATCGCCGCTCCGTTCCCGGGGGCATGGGACAGCGCGGTGATCACCGGCTCGCCCGCGAGCATGGAGGCGTCCAGGTCAGCCGGGGTCAGGGAGGTCAGGACCTCCTTCTGCGCGGGGGAGGCCGGCGCATCCACCCGGCGGTATGCGGGTGCGCCGTGCCTGTCGGTGAGTGCCGCGTAGTGCTGACCGGGGTCCTTCCCGGTCACAGCCGTGATCTCAGCGGCGAGCAGGCAGGCGATCAGACCGTCCTTGTCGGTGGTCCAGACCCGGCCGTCGCGGCGCAGGAACGACGCGCCCGCGCTCTCCTCCCCGCCGAATCCGAGGGAGGCGTCGATCAGCCCGTCCACGAACCACTTGAAACCGACCGGAACCTCGACGATCTCCCGTCCGAGCCCGGCGGCGACCCGGTCAATCATGCTCGAACTGACCAGGGTCTTGCCGATCGAGGCAGCGCCGGGCCAGCCGTCGCGATGCGTGAACAGATAGGAGATCGCGGCTGACAGGTAGTGGTTGGGGTTGAGCAGGCCCTCGCCCGGCGTCACGATGCCGTGCCGGTCGGCGTCGGCGTCGTTGGCCAGCGCCACGTCGAAGGAATCCTTCAGACGCAGCAGCGACGCCATCGCGTATGGCGAGGAGGGGTCCATCCGGATCTTGCCGTCCCAGTCGACGGTCATGAATCCGAACCGTGGATCGACCGTGGTGTTGACCACGTCGAGGTCGAGCTTGAAACGCTCGGCGATGGCCTGCCAGTAGGCCACGCTCGCGCCCCCGAGCGGGTCGACGCCGATCCTGACGCCCGCGCCGCGGATCGCGTCGAGGTCGATCACGGCTGCCAGGTCGTCGACGTAGGCCGTGACGTAGTCGTGCACGGCCGCACTCGTGCGGGCACGCGCGGGCGGGACCCGTGAGACCCCCCGCAGCCCGTCCGCGAGCAGTGCGTTCGCGCGGTTCTGGATCCAGGTGGTCAGGCCGGTGTCCGCCGGCCCCCCGGTCGGTGGGTTGTACTTGAATCCGCCATCCGCGGGTGGGTTGTGTGACGGCGTGATCACGATACCGTCGGCGAGACCATGAGCCTGCCCGGCCGCGCGGCGGGCATTGTGCGTGAGGATCGCGTGCGAGATCACGGGGGTGGGAGTGGCCTCGCCAGCCGGGGCGATCCGGGTATGCGTCTCGTGCGCGGCCAGTACTTCCAGCGCGCTGGTGAGCGCGGGCGCGGACAGGGCGTGGGTGTCCACACCGATGAACAGCGGTCCGTCCACGTGGTGGGCGGCCCTGTGTTCGCATATCGCCTGTGTGATCGCGACGATGTGATCGGCGTTGAAGGAGCGGCGCAGTGACGACCCGCGGTGCCCGGATGTCCCGAACGAGACCCGTTGGGATGCCTCGCCGGGGTCGGGCCGCTCGTCGTGGTATGCGGCCAGCAGCGCGTCCACGTCGATGAGAATGTCAGGCTGCGCGGGCTGGCCCGCGAGCGGACTCACCGGCATCAGGTAGCCTCCTCGAGTCGGGATTAACAGAATAAGAACAGCGTAAGAACAGAATAGAAACGGATAGGGGAAACGGGAACTGAACGAGAATGAGGAGCGACCGGCAACAGGGATGTGAGCATGAGCTGATCTGGGCGGGGCGCGGGCGTCGATGCCGGATCATGGCGACGGCGAGCCCCGGCGAGTACGTGGTCAGCCTACGGCGATGGCCGGTGGCCCTGGCCCGGCGGGACGCGGCGTTCCTCGCGGCGTTCCTTGCGGCGTTCCTTGCGGCGTTCCTCGTGGCCGGTGGCTACAGGCTGGATTTCCGCCGCTATGCCCGGTGCGCTCGGTCCGGGCCGTTGGGCGCGGATGTGATACTTCCCGGAGAAGTCGAAATCACGGTGTGCTCCCGTTACGGTCCGTCCGTGAGGCTCGGGGTGATGGGCGGGACCTTTGATCCGGTACATAACGGTCATCTGGTCGCCGCCAGTGAGGTCGCGGCACTGTTCGATCTGGACGAGGTGGTCTTCGTGCCGAGCGGGCGTCCGTGGCAGAAGGCGGACAGAGAGGTGTCGCCAGCCGAGGACAGGTATCTGATGACCTTCCTTGCGACGGCGGGCAATCCACAGTTCACCGTCAGCCGGATTGACATCGACCGGAGCGGCCCAACCTACACCATTGACACCCTGCGGGACCTGCGCCTCGTGCGGCCGCGGGCCAAACTGTTCTTCATCACCGGGGCGGACGCGCTGGCACAGATCCTCAGCTGGCGCGACGTCCGGGAGCTGTTCGGGCTGGCTCATTTCGTCGGGGTCACCCGGCCCGGCTACCAACTGGAGCTCGACGCGAGCCTACCGGGTGACGCGGTCAGCCTCCTGGAGGTTCCGGCGTTGACGATCTCCTCTTCCGACATCCGTGCCCGGGTGAGCCGCGGGGCGCCCATCTGGTACCTCACCCCGGACGGGGTGGTGCGCTTTATTGCCAAAAGTGGGCTGTACCGACCGCGCGACCCAGCGGCGACGCCCGTCCCATGATCTTGTCGCCTGCCCGCATGGCGTGGCCAGGGTACCGGTACGGGCCACAATCAGGCACGTGAAAGCGTTGGGTATGTCAGGCTGGATGGGCGGTACGCAAACCGCTCCGGCGCATACGATCGTTAACCGTAGTCGACGGGCATGCCCCGCCGCCAGCGGCTGCGCGATCATGTTTTTGACGCGCAGCCGGAAGCCCGGTGACCCAGTCAGGAGAGATGTATTCGTGACCGCATCCCCGCGAGCCGTCGAACTCGCCCTCGAAGCCGCGCAGGCCGCGGCGGACAAGCTCGCCAGCGACATCGTCGTGCTGGACGTCAGCGAGCGTCTTGCTATCACGGACTGCTTCGTGGTCGTGTCCGCCGACACTGAACGGCAGGTCAAGGCCGTGGTTGATGGCGTCGAGGAGCAACTGCGCAGGCTCGGGGCCAAGCCGTTGCGCCGCGAGGGTGAACGCGAGGGACGCTGGGTGCTGCTCGACTTCTCCGATGTTGTGGTGCACGTACAGCACGGTGAGGAGCGGACCTACTACGGACTCGAACGGCTCTGGAAGGACTGCCCGCGGATCGCCTTCGTCGACCGTGATCTTTCCCGGCATGTCGAAGCCGCTGGACCCGGTGTTGGTCGCTGGTGAGGATCCTGCTGTGGCGGCACGGCCGCACCGCCTGGAACGATGTCGGCAGGTTCCAGGGGCACGCGGATCCTCCGTTGGACGAGACCGGCCGGGCGCAGGCGCGGCTGGTCGCACCCGCGGTCCGCGCGCTTGCCCCTGACGTTGTCATCTCCTCGGACCTGCTGCGCTGCCGGGCGACCGCGGCTGAGCTCGGCGTTCCGGTTCGGATGGACGCCAGGCTGCGGGAGATCTCGCTGGGGGAGTGGTCGGGGCTGACGGCCGCGCAGGCGGCCCTCCGTTTCCCCGCGGAGGACGCGGCGTGGCGTCGTGGCGAGGACGTGCGCCGTGGCGGTGGTGAGACCTACGTGGAGGTCGGCGCCAGAGCGGTTGGCGTCATTGACGACCTTGTCGCTGAAGGGCTCCCCGGTGAGGATGGGCTTGCCGTCCTGGTGCTGCACGGCGGCACCGCCAGGGCCCTGATCGGACGGCTGCTGGAGATACCGTCATCGGTCTGGTGGCGGTTCGGGCCGCTGAGAAACTGCTGCTGGACGCTGCTGCGTGGTGACGGCGGACGGTTCCGGCTGGTCGAGCACAACGGCGGCCCGTTGGCGCTCACCGGGGTTCCCGCTCCCGGCACGTCCGAAGCGGGCCTGCCCCCGCAGATGCCCGCGGCCGCTCCGGACATCGAACCGGTACACTCACCGAGTGCCCCCTGACGGGGTGCTCGGCGGAACCTGTAGGGTGTGAACGGTACGAAC
>NZ_CAKJTR010000015.1:0-2072 GCF_917627355.1 Protofrankia sp. Cj3
GCTTCACGAACTCCGACAGCTCCAGCAGCGTCATTTCCTTGAACGCGTCCAGCAGCTCGTCGGTCGACAGCTTCGCCATCGTGGCGGTCCTTCCCGTTGTGATGGCACACCGCCCGTGGCGGGTGCCAGGAACTGTTATGGAGTAAGAGCGACCGGCAATAGGGGACGCGGCGTCGCGGGGCTGGGGCACGCACCTCGCATCGTTGTCGTCAGTCGCCACCCAACACCTCCGGTGACTCCCTCCGACGCCTCGCGATGCACGCACCCCAGCCCCACTCCTTGATCCACAGCCCTATTGCCGGGCGCTCTAAGTGGTCCGGATCAGTGGGGCAACCACTCACGCGCCCATGTTCTTCCTCGCGCGTCCGGCACCCCGGGGCCGCCGCGGACGGACAGCGCTACTGCGCGCTCGGCTCTGCCTCGACCGCTTCGACCGCCGCGGTCTCGGCGGTCTCGGCGGTCGTCGAAGCCTCAGGCGCGGGGACTTCGGCCGCGGGGCTCTCCGCTTCTCGCTTGGCGCGCAACGCCTCCGCCAGGCGAGCCGCCTGGGACAGCGGCGCCGCGAACAGACCGACCGCCTTGGCCAGCGAACCGTTCAACGCGCCGGCGAGCTTGGCGAGCAGCACCTCGCGGGACTCGAGATCGGCGAGCTTGCGGATGTCATCCGCCGACATCGGCTTGCCCTCGACGATCCCGCCCTTGACGATCAGTGCGGGATTGGCGCGAGCGAAGTCACGCAGACTCTTGGCCGCCTCGACCGGGTCGCCGGTGACGAACGCGACAGCGGTCGGACCGACCAGCAGCTCGTCCAGACCCGTGACACCCGCCTGCGCGGCGGCAATCCTGGTCAGGGTGTTCTTCACCACGGCGTACTCGGTGTCCTCGCCCAGCGAGCGGCGCAGTTCGGTGAGCTGGCTCACCGTCAGTCCGCGGTACTCGGTGAGCACCGCCGCGGACGCGCCCCGGAACGAGTCAACGATCTCCGTTACCGCGGCGACCTTTTCCGGCTTCGCCATCGGGCTCCTTCATGGGGTCTGGCCGGTCACCCGAAAGATGCCGAGAAACGACAAACGCCCCGGCGCAGGCGCGCGGGGCGGAAGTACCGGGGATGGCAGGCAAACCAGCAGCCCCAGGGCAACGCTCCCTCACCTGCGCGGGCCGCCCGGTCGTACCGGACCTTCGATCGCCCCGGAACGGGACGATGACCAGCGGTCTTCGGTTTGGTTCGGATGAAATGATACACGGCCTGGCCGGCGGGACAGCAGGCGCCAAGCCGGCGGCGTCAGGCCGGCGCGTCCTCGAGGAGGTTACGGGTACGGCTGGGGTCGACGGGGATTCCTGGACCCATCGTCGTCGTAAAAGTAATCTTCTTCAGATAACGGCCTTTGGAGGCGGACGGCTTCACCCGGACGATCTCGTCCAGGGCGACGCTGTAGTTCTCAATCAACTGCTCATCGGTGAAGGCGGTCTTCCCGATCACGATGTGCAGATTGCCCTGCTTGTCGACCCGAAAATTAATCTTTCCGCCCTTGATGTCCTGGACGGCCTTGGTGATGTCGAGAGTCACCGTGCCGGTCTTCGGGTTCGGCATGAGTCCTCGTGGCCCCAGGATCCGGGCGATACGGCCGACCTTCGCCATCTGGTCGGGCGTCGCGACCGTGGCGTCGAAATCCAGGAAACCCTCCTGGATGCGCTGTACGAGGTCGTCGCTGCCGACGATGTCCGCACCCGCCGCAGCGGCCTCGACGGCCTTCTCGCCCGCGGCGAAAACCGCGACTCGCGGGGATTTGCCGGTTCCGTGCGGCAGATTCACCGTGCCGCGGACCATCTGGTCAGCCTTGCGCGGATCGACGCCCAGGCGCAGCGCGACCTCAACAGTCGCGGCGTACTTGGTGGTGGAGGTCTCCCGGGCGAGATGAACAGCCTCCAGCGGCGTGTACAGACGATCCGCCGCTATCTTCTCAACGGCTGCCCGATAGGCTTTGCTGCGCTTCATATCTGTCTCCTCGTGGTCATGGCGGGCAGCCCGGACGGGCTGCCCTCCCACAGTTGTTCCGTTCTCGGCCGGCCCT
>NZ_CAKJTR010000015.1:2425-8065 GCF_917627355.1 Protofrankia sp. Cj3
AAGAATGGTTATCCCCATCGACCGCGCCGTCCCAGCAATGATCTTCTCGGCGGCTTCCAGCGTGGTCGCGTTGAGGTCGGGCAGCTTGGTCTGGGCAATCTGACGGATCTGCTCCGCGGTGAGGTTCGCCACCTTGGTGCGGTGCGGAACACCACTGCCCTTCTCAATCCCAGCGGCCTTGAGGATAAGCCGGGCCGCCGGCGGGGTCTTGGTGACAAAGGTGAACGAACGGTCGTCATACACGGTGATCTCGACCGGAACGACGTTCCCGCGCTGCGACTCGGTGGCCGCGTTGTACTGCTTGCAGAACTCCATGATGTTGACGCCGTGCTGGCCGAGCGCCGGACCGACCGGCGGCGCGGGTGTCGCCACACCAGCATTGATCTGGAGCTTGATAATTGCCGCGATCTTCTTCTTGGGAGGCATGTGTCGTTTCTCTCTGGGTTTCCTGGGGTCTCCGTCGGCGCCAAGAACGCTGCGACCGTGCCGCCGGCCGGCTACCGGTTCGCCTGGCTGGTTGGAACCTCCGGTGGAGCGGAAGCGGAGACAACCGCGCCGCCTTCGGCCATCGAGCAGATCAGATCTTCGCGACCTGGTTGAACTGAAGTTCGACCGGCGTCTCGCGGCCGAAGATGGACACCAGCACCTTGAGCCGCTGCGCATCGAGGTTGATCTCACTGATGGTCGCCGGAAGGGTCGCGAACGGGCCATCCATGACGGTCACGGACTCCCCGACCTCGAACTCCTGCACCCGGACCGTCTCGGTCTTCTTCTCGGGTGGCGCCGGCGGCGCAAGAATGGAAACAACCTCCTCTGTCCGCAACGGTGACGGCTTGTTGGTCAGGCCGACGAAGCCGGTCACACCCGGGGTGTTTCGAACCGCGGACCACGACTGGTCAGTGAGGTCCATACGGACGTAGATGTAGCCCGGATACTTCTTCTGCTGCACCAGCTGCCGTTTGCCGTTCTTGATGACCGGAACCTCCTCGGTCGGGACCTCGATCTGGAAGATGTAGTCCTCCATGTTGAGGCTGGAGATCCGAGTCTCGAGGTTGGTCTTCACCTTGTTCTCATAGCCGGCGTACGAATGAATGACGTACCAGTCGCCAGGCGCGTCCTCCAGCGCCTGGCGGATGTCGCCGTCATCGTCGTCATCGTCGTCGAAGGCGGGCTGGTCGACATCCGCGACAGCCGCGGCAAGATAGCCGGGCTCCGTCTCGACGCCGGTGGAACCGTCGCCGCTCTCGCCGTCCTGCGGCAAGGCGCCGGCCTCCGTGCTTGCCACCTCGTCGCGCACCAGCGCCGCCAGCGGGTCGAGACCGTCGAGGGCCTCTCCCTGTTCGGAGGAGACATGCTCGGGAAACTGGGACACGCGGACGTTCCTTCTCTCTTGACCGTGCTCTGTGAGCTGTGCGGGCGCTATGGCGACATGGATCCGCGGAAACGGTCCACCTCAACCGAAGATCGCCAACACCGCCTTGGTGAGACCGAAGTCCAGCGAGGCGACGAATGCCACCATGATCGAGCAAAACATGAGCACTACAACCACATAAGTGATCAGTTCGCTTCGACCTGGGTAGATGACCTTCCGAAGCTCGGCGACGATCTCTCGGTAGAAGCGCAGCGGCGTGGTACGGCGTCGAGCTGCCGGCCGGGTCGGCTGGCCGGCCCTCGGTGCCGCGTCACGTGTGTCGGTCGCCACTCACTCCACCTACCTGGTCGTCGGATACCGCAGGGGCGACAGGACTCGAACCTGCAACCGCCGGTTTTGGAGACCGGTGCTCTACCAATTGAGCCACGCCCCTTTACACCACGACCACCACCGTGCTGGTAGCCGCCGATCAAGATGCACTCAGACCAATCATGATCATAAAGATCATGGGCATGAAAATCATCTACGGCGCTACACGCGGGGATGACGGCCTAAGCGCATCCACCATACTCCCTACACGGCTCCTTACACGGCCCACCCTCACGTATCCATGATCTCCTACGAACCAGTGATCAAGCTCCACGTCGCGGACGCATCCCAGGCTAACCGGAAAGGGACTTGCTGGACAGCGGCTGCCCGACCGGCCAGGGGTCGCGCGATTGTAGCGCAGTATCGTGTGACCAGCGGGGCCAAGAGTCACGAGGGGCATCGCCACCCGGACCGGATGCATCGGGCACACCGGCCGGATCCGGCCGCACCGCGCCGATGATCGAGCAGCCAACCTGGTATGCGTGGCAGCATGACGGTCATGACCCGGATCTCTCACCGCGTCGGAGGCATCGCCCCTTCGGCGACACTTGCCGTGGACTCGACCGCCAAGGCGCTGCGCGCAGCCGGCCGGGACGTGATCGGCTTTGGTGCCGGCGAACCGGACTTTCCCACCCCCGACCACGTTGTCGCCGCTGCCGAGAAGGCATGCAGCGATCCAAAAATGCACCGGTACACACCAGCCGCCGGCCTGCCAGAGCTCAGAGAAGCGGTGGCCGACAAGACCCGCCGCGACTCCGGCCTCGATATCGCGGCCAGTCAGGTACTCATCACCAATGGTGGCAAGCAGGCCGTCTACATAGCGTTCGCAACACTCCTCGACCCCGGCGACGAAGTGCTGCTGCCCGCTCCCTACTGGACCACCTACCCGGAGTCGATCCGCCTTGCCGGTGGCAGGGCTGTGGATGTCGTGACCACTCCCGAGCAGGGCTACCGGGTCACGGTGGAACAGCTGGAGAAGGCGCGCACCCCTCGGACGAAGGCCTTGGTGTTCTGCTCACCCTCCAATCCGACCGGTGCGGTACATACCCCTGAGGAGGTCCGCGCGATCGGGCGTTGGGCGGCCCAGGCTGGGATCTGGGTGATCGCGGACGAGATCTACGAGCATCTGGTGTACGGCGACGCCCGGTTCGCTTCCCTGCCGGTAGAGGTGCCCGAGATCGCCGACCGCTGCATCGTCGTCAACGGCGTCGCCAAAACCTACGCCATGACGGGGTGGCGGGTCGGCTGGCTGGCAGGTCCGGCGGATGCCGTCAAGGCGGCCATCAATCTGCAGTCCCATGCCGCGTCCAACGTCTCCAACGTGGCGCAGGCCGCGGCGCTGGCTGCCGTGGCGGGCCCGCTGGACGCGGTCGCGCAGATGCGTCTTGCCTTCGACCGGCGGCGCCAGACTATGCACCGCATGCTCTCCGCGACCCCCGGGGTGGTGTGCCCGATGCCCGAGGGCGCCTTCTACTGCTACCCGTCACTGCTCGGCGTTATTGGCCGCACGCTGCGAGGACGCACCCCGACGACCTCAGCGGACCTGACCACGCTCATCCTCGAGGAGGCCGGCGTCGCGATCGTGCCCGGTGAGGCGTTTGGGACACCCGGCTACGCCCGGTTGTCCTACGCCCTCGGCGACCAGGATCTGGCCACCGGCGTACAGCGCATGTCCGACCTGCTGGCCGAGGCGGAGTAGCGGAGTAAGAGCGCCCGGCAATAGGGGTGTGGATCAATGAGCGGGGCTGGGGTGCGTGCCCTGGCCCCGCGACGCCGCGTCCCCTGTTGCCGGTCGCTCTGAGCGTCGGCTGTGGTGCCGCCGGGACCTCCGCGGCCGGGAGTTCCGCGGCCGGGGACGCCACAGCCAGCCGCGGCAAAGCGGACTGCTTGTTGCGACGATGAAACGATCAGGAAAGGCGGACCGTGGCGCGCGAACCCAGCAGCACCTTGGTTCCGTCGCACCGGACAGTGATGTTCACAACAACCTGGTTGTCGTCCAGCTTCTTGGCAACCACACCACTGACCACCAGCGCGGCACCGGCGTCGTCGTCCGGCACCGGGACGAACGAGGAAAACCGGACGCCATACTCGACAACCGCCCCGGGATCACCGGCCCAGTCGGTGACAAGCCGCGCCGCGCTGGCCATGGTGTACATCCCATGAGCGATGACTCCGGGCAGGCCCACATCAGTCGCGGCCCGGTCGTTCCAGTGGATCACATTGAAGTCGCCTGACGCTCCGCAGTAACGGACAAGATCTTCACGGCGGATCCGGAACTCCCGTTCGGGGATCAGCGTACCGACCTCAACATCGCTGTAACCAAGAGTCGCGGACATCATGAACCTCTCAGCCGTTCTCGACCCCGGCGGTTCCGCTTTCCACAACGGCGGTTCCACGGGAGACCAGTGACGAACGGGCGGTTGCCAGCAGCTCACCACCGGTCGTCGCGAACTCATAATCGATGATCATTAGCTCGTTACGGCCAGCGTTCCGGATGCCGGAGATCATGCCGGAAACGATGATCTCGTCGCCGGCGACGACCGGCCGCCGCAACGAGTAGCGCTGCTCACCGTGCACCACCAACGAGTAGTCGAGGCCGAGCGCGGGATCGTGCAGGGGAACGACGGACCGCCACATACCGAGTGCGGTCAGGAACGTGGGCGGCGCAATAAGATCGATATAACCAGCGGACTTGGCCGCATCCAGATCATGACAGAGCGGGCTGTCCTCACGGATCGCGAGGGCAAACTGCCGGATATGCTCACGCCCGACCAGGAAGGGTGTGTCCGCGACAAATCGGCGCCCGATGAAGTCTCGATTCAACGGCATCGCAATGCTCCGATCTCACCATGGCGCCGGTCACACCATGGCACCGGACCGACGAAATCACAACGCCATGCTTCCATACGACCGCGCCGAACAGCCACGCGACACAGCGAAGCGGCCCCGCGCACCCGCGAGGGGCGACACGAGGAGCAGCGCGGGTCAGCGAGTCTCGCGGTGGTCGGTGTGCTGCCTGCAGTTCGGGCAGAACTTGCGCAGCTCGAGACGATCGGGGTCGTTGCGGCGGTTCTTGCGTGTGATGTAGTTACGGTGCTTGCACACCTGACACGCCATTGTGATCTTTGGACGGACATCGGTGGCGGCCACGGTGCTGTGCCTCTTCCTGCAGGTCGGACAAGAACGAACCAGAACTTATAGACATGTGGAACGACCAGACGTCGCCCTCGGCGGGTCGCGACCCGGCCTGTAGCGGTGGCCGGATTTGAACCGGCGACACAGCGATTATGAGCCGCTTGCTCTGCCTGGCTGAGCTACACCGCCTTGATGGCTCAACCCCGTTGGCAGTCATTCCAGCCAACGGGGCAATGGCCGGGCACCGATTAACCGGCTACCGACCGCCACCACGGAGCCCCTTTACGGAATCGAACCGTAGACCTTCTCCTTACCATGGAGATGCTCTGCCGACTGAGCTAAAGGGGCGTGTGCGTACGCCTAAGGCTACACGACAGAACGACACCACGGACGGCACCCCCGCCATGAGCACAGGCTCTGGTCGCGGCGGATGCGGCGGCGGCGGAGGTGGCAGCTAGCCGCGGCGATCAACGCTAAACGGATCTTCATCGAATCTTGACAAGATCAAAATTTCGATTATCGCATAATGTCATGAAATTTCATCTAATTAAGACAAGGGTGGACTATCGGTAGCGACAAAGTCCGCCCACGCCCATCGATATATCTCTAAGCAACCAGAGAGTCGCTTAGCGTAGTTGTCGGCCGAGCGAAGCTGTCACCCGGGATCACCCATCGGCCAGTCCACCCATCTGCCAGGGGGCCCCATGCACGGGACACCGCACACCGCTTACCACGACCACGACCACGACCACGACCACGACCAC
>NZ_CAKJTR010000015.1:8613-18405 GCF_917627355.1 Protofrankia sp. Cj3
GGACCGATGCCGGCCAGCCCGGCAACAGCGGGCCAAACGAACCGTCGCACGTACGATCACCACCACTACCCTGGTGACACTTATCACTGTTGCAGGCGCTCAAGGCTCCGGGACGAGCGGCGCCGCGGTATCGACGACCGGATTTCCGGTGCTGTCAGCCGGCCGGCCCGGCGCCATATCCACCGACGCTGGTGCCAGTAGCGACGCCGCCAAGAACATCCGCCAGGATTACGCCTCCCCCGGTGATGTCCCGCTGGGAGAGGGCACCACCGTCGCGCCGCCCGACGAGGGCGCGCCATCGGGAACCCGCTCGCCGCTGGCCATCCCGGCCAGCTGGCCGCGGGGCGTGGACATCTCGTCCTGGCAACATCCCGGCAGCACGGAGATCGGCTGGAACGCGGTCCGTGCCGCCGGAATCGGCTTTGCCATTATCAAGGCGACCGAGGGCAGCGGCTATACCAACCCCTACTTCGCCACTGACCGCGATCACGCCCGCCAAGCCGGGCTCGTCGTCGGTATGTACCACTACGCACGGCCCATGCTGCCGATCGCGACCGCGGTCGATCAGGCGGACCGCTTTCTCGCCGTCACCGGCTCGACCCGCTCCACGGGCCAGCTGGCACCCGTCCTCGATCTCGAAGCACAGGGCGGATTGTCCGCCGCCCAGCTCGCGGGCTGGGCACATGCCTTTCTGGAAGAGATCGAGACCAGGACCGGGCGTGCTCCCATCCTGTACACCTACCGGTCATTCTGGACCGATATCATGAAGAACACGACGTCATTCTCTCGCTATCCGCTGTGGTTCGCCAGCTACAACGGAGGCTCGTCCCCCGGCGCCCTTCCCGGTGGCTGGCAGCAGTGGTTGATGTGGCAGTACACGTCAGCGGGGAATGTTCCAGGCATTGCCGGAGACATCGACCTGAATGTCTTCTGCTGTAATAGCGGATCATTGTCAGCCGGCGCTGACGGGCGAGCCAGCGAAATCGACAAACGCTACAACGCGGATGCTCGCCTGCGTTCCCTGCTCGCGGCGAACAGCCGGGCCGAGGAGCCCGCTGGCGGCGGCGGGCGGTGGAAACAGTTCCAGCGTGGCCTGCTCTTCTGGTCGGTGGCCACCGGCGTCCATGAGGTACACGGCGGAATCAGCGCCCGGTACCTCGCCCTGGGCGGCAGCAACAGCCTGCTGGGACGGCCTACCAGCGACGAGCTGGATGCTGAGATCGCGGGCAGCCGGCAGTCGGTGTTCCAGGGCGGCCGGATCTACTGGACCCGTCCCACCGGCGCGCACGAGGTCCACGGAGCGATCCTGCACAGCTACCTGGCCCTCGGTTCGGCCGGCTCCGACCTGGGGCTGCCGATCAGTGACGAGTACTCGGTGGACGGTGGACGCGAAAGCGCCTTCCAGCACGGCTGGCTGCGCTGGGACGCGAGCTCAAACACGGTCACCACTATTCTCTCCTGAATACACGTTTCTCTCCTGAAATTCTCCTGAAAGCGCGTCCAGGGCGGATGACAGGCACACCAGGCGCGGCGTGCCACCCACCGGGAACGAAATCCGTGCTCACCAGACGTGACCAGCGGCGGCGTAACGGCACAATTGGGCGCCGCCAGCGCCGTCGGGCGGCTGCTCCCGAGCGAGGATGTCGGGCAACCGGGCATGTCCTGGGCGACACGAGGGCATGCCAAGGGGGGCTCACCGTCTCGTCAGGCTCCGGGGAGGATTCACATGGAACCGGCACGCTCCGCGCGCACCGGCAGGGGATGGCTGATATTCGCAGCGGTCATCATCTTTATCGCGGGCTTCCACAACCTCATCTACGGAATCGCCGCGCTCAGGAACTACGCCGTCCTCATCACGGCGAACGACACCGTCATCTACCAGGATCTGGACTTCTGGGGCTGGCTGCTGGTGTGCATGGGCATCGTCCAGATAGGCACCGCGGCCGCGATCCTCACCGGCAAGCTGTGGGCGCGGTGGTTGGGCATCGCCATGTGCGGCCTGAACGCGATCGCCCAGCTCGCCTTCCTGGCGATCTTCCCGCTCTGGTCGATCGTCGTCATCGCGCTCGACGTATTCGTGATCTACGCTTTGACGAGTTACGACACACCGCGGCACGGCGCCTACGACCCATACCCCGAAAGCGATCGAACCCGGACACGAACGGATCGCCCCGAATACACTGGATCATCCCGATCCGGTCCGGACGTGTCGCCTTGACGCTGATCCCCGGTGCGTGCACCGAACCTGGGCCCAGGCAGACGGTCCACGCACCACATCGGCGCCGGGTGCGGTCACCGCAACCGGGTTCCCCTTTCGGGCGCCGGAGGACCAGCCGTTGGGAAATCTCAGCCGTTGCGAGGCTCCGCCGGTACGGACGGCCGCTGGGAGGCCCCGCCGGTGCGGACGAACCTCAGGCGGCCGCGTTCAGCTCAGCTCGGGTGAGAACCGAACGCAGGTCGAGACCGATGTCGGCGAGGCTGGCCCGCCCGCCCTCCTGGCGGTCGATCACACAAAGGACATGTTCCACGATCGCGCCCTGCTCGCGCAGGATCCCGGCCGCGGCCAGCACGGCACCGCCGCTGGTCACGACATCCTCGACAAGAACGACCCGCAGGCCCTCGACGGCCCCGCCCTCGGCGGCCCGGCACGTGCCGTACTCCTTGGCCTTCTTGCGGACGAACCGAGCCGGCATGCCCGTCCGCTGGGACAGCAATGTGACCAGTGGGATACCACCGAGTTCGAGCCCGGCCAGCACGTCCGTGCCTTCGGGCAGCAACGGGCCCATCGCGTCAACGATGTCCGCGAGCAGCCCGGGGTCGGCCTCGAACAGGTACTTGTCGAAGTACTCGCTGCTCGTCCGCCCGGAACGCAGCACGAACTGACCGGTCAGCTGCGACATCGCCCGGACACGGGCGGCAAGCGTGCCAGTGTCAGCCATGCCTGCGGATTCTATAGATCAGACAGGTTTACGGAGCGATCAGCGGATCGCACCGGCGCACGCTCGCCTGCCCCCTTACCCCTCTCCGGAGTGAAGGCCTGAGGTGTGGGGGGCGGAGCCCCCGCATTCCACCCCGCTGCGCGCATGCCGGAGATACGAACCACCGGCGTCAGTCATGATCGTCTGGGCATGGCCAGGAACACGGAAAAGGCCCCGGGGATCAAACCGGGGCCTGTGACCTGCTGCGATGCAGCTGCATCGGGGTGGTGGCAGGTGTTGGGTTCGAACCAACGTAGGCTGAGCCGGCGGTTTTACAGACCGCTCCCTTTGGCCACTCGGGCAACCTGCCGTTGGTGAACAGCATACGGGATGGGCGGTCGTGGTCGACGACCGGTCCCAGCGACCCGGTTACGCCGACGGCATCGTGATCATTCGGAGATCAGGACAGCGCGTTGATGATCCACAGCCCTGGGAGTGGCCGACAGGAGGGTGCCGGATCAAGGAACAGGATGTAAGGAACAGGGTTGGGGCGCGGGCAACGCGAGGCGCGTGCTCCAGCCCCGCGACGCCGCGTCCCTCGTTTCCGGGTACTTTCACTACCCGGCCTGGCCCGTGGACATGGGCGACGGCTGTGCCGGGACGGGCGGATCCGGGCAGACTCGGGATCAGGCACCGGGCCCGGCTTGCGACCGAGCCGCCGGGCGAAGATCCGATGCCGTATGCGCAGGCAATGGAGAAGATGGGAAGGAGGCGCTTCACCGTGGCGGACCCGTCGTTCGACATCGTGAGCAAGGTCGACCGCCAGGAGATCGACAACGCCGTCAACCAGACCGCCAAGGAGGTGGGGACCCGCTTCGACTTCCGTGACACCGGGGCGTCGGCAACCTGGTCCGGCGAGTCCATCCTGCTCACCGCGAGCACCGAGGAACGGGTGAAGGCGACCCTGGACGTCCTGCAGGAGAAGTGGGTCAAGCGCGGCATCTCGCTCAAGGCCCTGCAGCATGACGAGCCCACCCAGTCCGGCAAGGAGTACCGGCTGGTGGTGACCGTGCAACAGGGCATTGCCGACGACAAGGCCAAAGCGATCTCGAAAAAAATCCGGGCTGACGCCCCGAGGGGCGTGCAGGCCCAGATTCAGGGAGACCAGCTCCGGGTCACCGGCAAGAAGCGGGACGACCTCCAGCGCGTCATCCAGATACTCAAGGAAACCGACTTCGGGCTGCCGCTCCAGTTCGTCAACTACCGATAACGGACGGACCCGCATGCGCGGGCCCCGCCGAGCTGGGCCGCCATGCGGCGCAGCTCGAGCCAGGCGGCCCTCGCGACATAACAGGCAGAAAAGGTGCGCCCCGCCCGATGGGGGGTTTCGGGCGGGGCGCTGCACGGCGAGGCCTGGGGGGTTTGCCTCGCCGCAGGTCAGGGTTTAGAGCAACCGGTAACAGGGGACGGCGTCACGAGGTTGGGGCGCGCGGCTCGCGTCATCGCTGCCCGCCCATACGCCGCGCGATGCACGGGTACCCGGCTCGTTGGTCGTCACCCACCACCTCCGGTGACTCCCTCCGCCGCCTCGCGATACACGCACCCAACTCCACTCCTTGATCCACATCACTATTGCCGGGCGCTCTTAGCCTTTTCAGAATACGACTTTCCGCCGAAGATTCAACGGTAGGGGTCCATCCGGGCCATCTCCTCCAGCCGCTCGATCCGGCGGTCCATCGATGGATGCGTACTGAACAGCTGGACAACCCCGCCCCCCCGGAACGGGTTCGCAATCATGAGTGACGACACGGGCGCCAACTGTGAACTCTGCGGAAGAGGCCGGACGGCCGTGCCTGCCTCGAGTTTGCGCAGCGCCGTCGCGAGACCGAGCGGATCGCCGGTCAACATCGCGCCAGCGGAATCCGCTTCGTACTCCCGCGCCCTGCTGATGGCAAGTTGAATGATCGTCGCCGCGATCGGGCCCAACAGAACGAGAAGCATGATCTCCAGAATGCCCGGACCGTCATCGTCCTCGCTCCGGCCAAAACCAAAGATCGCCGCAAACTGCGCGAACTGCGCCAGGTAGACAATAACGCTCGCAAGCGCACCGGCAACGGAGGCGATAAGAATATCCCGGTTGTAGACGTGGCTGAGTTCATGACCGAGGACGCCACGCAGCTCGCGATCATCCATGATCTCCAGAATGCCAGCGGTGCAGCAGACCGCCGCGTTACGTGGGTTGCGGCCGGTCGCGAACGCGTTCGGTGCCGCGGTCGGGCTGATGTAGAGCCGCGGCATCGGCATCCGCGCCCTGGTCGCGAGCTCCTGAACGATCGCGTACATGCGTGGCTGCTCGACCTGGCTCACCGGATAGGCCCGCATCGCACGCAGGGCAAGCTTGGCCGAGAAGAAATACGAGAATCCATTGACCCCCAGGGCGAAGATGAACGCGATTGTCAGACCGCGGCTCCCGAACAGGGAACCGACAAAAAGAATCACCGCGGACAGTACGCCCAGCAAAATGGCGGTCTTGAGCCCGTTGAGGTAGCGGTGGGACATGGCGGTCGGGTTTCCTGTCATCTCGAAGGTTGCACCAGAGTCAACGCCCGGATCAACCGGAACCGTTCCCCTCCGCGGGTGCTCGCGCGATGCGCCGCTTGGGTGACATGCCATGAAGTGCCCGGTTCATCCGGCGAGCACGCCAGGCCATCCTTGCATGTGATGATCATCACATTGATGCCCATCGCGTGGCCTTCGGCCTATGGGACGGTACGCACGGCCGAGGCAAGCAGCACCTGCCGGACAGCTTCGCCGCGCTCGTGGTCGACAAGACCCGCCTGTTCAAGCTGGCTCAGAGTGAGAGCCGCCAGCGCGACGTAGGCCGCCGCCGCCGCCGGGTCGAGCGTGCCGAGCGCATCCAGGTGCGCCCGCACCGTACCGGCGTCTCCGCGCCGGATCGGCCCGGTCAGCCCAGCCGGGCCGCGCTCGAGGGCCTTTTCCAGCGATTGTCGCAACAGCGGGGCGACCGCGTCGGCGCCTTCGCGGACGCCGAGCTCGTCCAGCAGCGTCAGCGTGGCCGTGACCAGCGTCGCCAGATAGTTGGACCCGAGGACGACAGCGGCGTGATAAGCCGTCCGTGCCTGCTCGGGGACGGAAACGACCCGACCGCCGACAGCTGTCACAAGCCCATGCGCGACCGGCTCGGCGGCCGGGTCCGCCGTCACCCCGAACGAAGCCCCGGCCAACAGGTTCGCGTCCGCGGCGGTCCCGCTCACAGTCATAATGGGATGCATCGCCGCTCGCAACGCTCCACGGTCGTAAGCGGACTGTAATATGCCCACTCCGTACCGTCCGCTCATATGTGCGACAATCTGCCCGCTCCGCAGTGCACCAGCGTGCACGATGCCCGCCAGAACATCCGGGATCGCGTCATCGGAAACCGTGATAAATATCACATCCGATGCATCAGTCACCTCGGCCGCTGTCCCGGGCAATGCCGCGGGGAAACCGGCCCGAGCCCGCGCCAGGCCCGCCTCGGACCGGGCGTGCACCGCAACGACCGGATAGCCGGCAGCGGCCAGGGCCGTTCCCCACGCGCTCCCCACGCGCCCGACGCCCACGATCCCGATCCGCAGTGCCTGCGCCACCGTCACCGTCTCACCTGTGCGCCCACCCGCGGAAGCCATATCAAACCCATATCAACGGAACCCGTGCCACCGGCCACCGGGCAATGTTCCCAGCAGTCGGCTTTCCGACCCGGTCAATCCGCAAACCCGCCCGCTGTGGGGCCGCCAACAAGCTTGGATCAGGCTGTGTCACAGTCGTCACACTCAGCTGACTCCGTCGGGACGTTACGCCCGGCCCAATAGTCCTACCGGTACGCTCGAGAGGTAGCCGAGGAGGTCACACAACGTGTCAGGCCAGGTCAGGGACCGTCAAATCCATCGACTCGACCGGGTCGTCATCCGCTTCGCCGGTGACTCAGGTGATGGGATGCAGCTCACTGGAGAGCAGTTCACCAGCGAGACCGCGGCGTTCGGTAACGACTTGTCCACCCTTCCGGACTTTCCCGCGGAGATCCGTGCGCCAGCAGGTACCCCGGCCGGGGTATCCGGATTTCAGCTCCACTTCTCAGACCACGACATTCTCACGCCCGGTGATGCCCCGAACATGCTGGTGGCCATGAACCCGGCGGCGTTGAAATCCAACCTGAAGGACCTGCCCAACGGCGCCGACCTCGTTGTCAACACCGACGCGTTCACCGGCGCGAACCTGAAAAAAGCCGGCTACTCGTCCGATCCACTCAGCGACGGCAGCCTGGACGAGTACCGGGTACATCGGGTACCCCTGTCATCAATGACCATCGACGCGGTGAACGCGCTGGAAAGCAGCGCGGGGACGGTCAACAAAAAGGAAGCCGAGCGAGCGAAGAACATGTTCGCCCTCGGTCTCATGAGCTGGCTCTACCAGCGGCCCACCGACGGCGTCATAACATTCCTTGAGAAGAAGTTCGCGAAACGCCCGGAAATCGCCGCCGCGAATGTCGCGGCGCTGCGCGCCGGCTACAACTACGGCGAGACGACCGAAACCTTCGCGGTCACCTACGAAGTGGCACCGGCGCGCATGAAGCCGGGCATGTACCGGCGTATCTCCGGCAACACGGCGTTGTCCTACGGGCTGGTCGCCGCCGCCGAGCTCACCGGGCTGCCGCTGTTCCTGGGCTCATACCCGATCACCCCCGCCTCCGACATCCTGCACGAACTGAGCAAACACAAGCGTTTCGGGATACGGACCTTCCAGGCCGAGGACGAGATCGCTGGTGTCGGGGCCGCGCTCGGGGCCTCCTTCGGCGGGTCGCTCGGCGTGACCACCACATCCGGGCCCGGCTTGGCCCTGAAGACCGAGACCATCGGGCTCGCGGTAGCCCTCGAGCTCCCGCTCATCGTCGTGGACATCCAGCGCGGCGGACCGTCCACCGGCCTGCCGACCAAGACCGAGCAGGCCGACCTCGGCATGGCCGTGAACGGCCGCAACGGCGAGGCGCCGCTGCCGGTCATCGCGCCCCGCTCGCCCGCGGACTGCTTCGACGCGGCCATCGAGGCGGCACGGCTGGCGACGAAGTACCGGACGCCTGTCATCCTGCTCTCGGACGGATACCTCGCCAACGGTTCAGAGCCGTGGCTGCTGCCCGGCCGTGCGGACCTGCCCGATCTCACGGTGTCATTCGCCACCGAGCCGAACCACAGCGGCGACAAGGGCCTGGAATTCTGGCCATATCTCCGCGACAGCGAGACACTCGCGCGGCCCTGGGCCGTTCCCGGGACTCCCGGGCTGGAGCACCGCATTGGCGGTCTGGAAAAAGCGGATGGTTCGGGTGGGATCTCCTACGATCCGGCGAACCACGACCGTATGGTGCGGCTGCGCCAGGCGAAGATCGAGGGAATCGCCCGCGACATCGCCCCGCTGGAGGTCGATGACCCGTCCGGACAGGCTCGGGTACTCGTCCTCGGCTGGGGCTCGACCTACGGACCTATCGCCGCCGGATGCCGACGTGTCCGGGCGAAGGGGCTGCACGTCGCCCAGGCACACCTGCGTCACCTTTTCCCGTTTCCCGACAACACCGGTGAGGTGCTGCGCGCCTATGACAAGGTCTTGGTCCCCGAGATGAACCTCGGCCAGCTCAGGGCCATGGTCCGGGCGGAGTTCCTGGTCGACGCCATCGGCTACAACCAGGTCCGCGGGCTTCCGTTCAAGGCCGCCGAACTGGCGGGCGTCTTGGAGGACGTGATCAACCAGTGACCGTCACGACGAACCACGCCGGCATCAGCAACCGACTACTCGATCTCATCCCGGTCACTGACCGGCCGCAGACCCGTAAGGACTTCACCTCCGACCAGGAGGTCCGCTGGTGCCCCGGCTGCGGGGACTACGCCATCCTGGCCACCGTCCAGGGCTTCCTGCCCGAACTCGGGATAGCCCGGGAGAACATCGCCTTCATCTCGGGTATCGGCTGTTCCTCCCGTTTCCCCTACTACCTGCAGACCTATGGGATGCACTCCATCCATGGCCGGGCACCGGCCATCGCGACAGGTCTGGCGGTCTCCCGGCCCGACCTGTCGGTGTGGGTTGTCACCGGCGACGGTGACGCGCTGTCCATTGGTGGCAACCACCTGCTTCACGCTTTGCGGCGTAACGTGAACATCAAAATTCTGATGTTCAACAATCGGATCTACGGACTGACCAAAGGGCAGTACTCCCCCACCTCCGAAGTGGGGAAAATCACAAAATCTACCCCGTTCGGCTCGCTGGACCGCCCCTACAACGCGATCTCGCTCGTGCTGGGGGCCGAGGCGTCCTTTGTCGCACGGTCAATCGACTCCGACCGGGCGCACCTGACCTCCGTTCTGCGGGCAGCCGCGGCCCACCCCGGCTCTGCCTTCGTAGAGATCTTCCAGAACTGCAACATCTTCAACGACGGGGCCTTCGACGCCCTCAAGGACCGGTCATCCAAGGATGACGCGACGCTGCGCCTCGTCCACGACAAGCCCATGATCTTCGGTGCGGACCTCGACAAGGGCATCCGCCGGAGCGCCTCGGGCGACCTGGAGATCTGCGCCGCGACCGACGAGGATGTACTCGTTCACAACGCGCGGGCCGCCGAACCGAGCCAGGCGTTCGCGCTGTCACGGCTCACCGGCGGCTCGGCTGGCGTCACCCCCATCGGGGTCTTCCGGGACCTCGACACTCCCACCTACGACGAGCAGCTGAACACCCAGATCGCCGAGGCTCGTACCCGCCAGGGTGACGGCGACCTGATGGCACTGCTGAGCAGCGGCGACACATGGACGGTTTCCTGACCGCGACCATAAGAGCG
>NZ_CAKJTR010000015.1:18853-26884 GCF_917627355.1 Protofrankia sp. Cj3
CACCCCTATTGCCGGGCGCTCTAAGCCGTTGAACCGAATCACGGCCCGGATGGGCCCGACCTGTCGACACCCGACGGGCCGGGCCCATCCGGGCATCCGGGCACCCCGCGCTCCGACCCGTTCAGCCAGAAGAGCGATCGAGATCGTGAGGCGCACTCGCTCCACATCCGGATAGTACCTTTGGTGCAAAATTGTCCACCTCCCTCGCGGATGCCCATATCCAGTCGGGTAGGGTCATAGACCAACTGGCGTCCCGAATCCGTCTTTCTGAATCAATCCGGATCAGTCAGGCGGGTGGTGGGGTTCGGGGGCTACCATCAGCGACTGATCCGGAGGAGCAGTGCACAACGAACCGCCTCGTCGCCGGCAAGCCCGAACAATGTGGATGTATCCTCATGTCGCACCCGAGTCAAGATTCGAGGTGGGTTGTGGGTAGCCACTCCGCCGGCCGGCATTCACGGCAGACAGCGAGTAATCCACGCCGCTCGGATCGCGGTCATGCCCATCCGAGCGTCAGCCCAGAGACCGCCAGCCCGGCCCACGGGGCAGCCCCGGCGCCACGACCCGCGGGGGCGCTGTTCCTCCCCCGCCACCAGCTGCTGGAACCCGGCGAACTCGATACGGTAACCGGCCCGATCTCGGTCAGCAGCTCAGCCCGGCGTACTCAGATCACGGTGACTGCCGCCGCGCCGATGGACCGGCGACAAGCGTGGACGGCGAAGGTCGCCGAGGAACGGACAGCCAGACCGGTGCCGGGCATGCCGGTGCCCAGCAGCGGCAACGTTCAGTCAGACAGCACTCGATCGAACGCCGCCCGCTCCCGGGGCGCGCACCGGCGCGTCACCGCAAAGCAGGGGCGCGGCCGCTTGGTCGTCGCCGGCACCGCGTCACTGGCCGGCATCTCGGTAATACTGACCGGTCTGGCATTGTCGGGGAGCAATGACACGTCGATCACCGGTCCCGCGACCATGGAGACCACGCCCAGCGCGGGGATCGGTATAGGAGCGTCACTCACCAGGTCGCTCCCCACCCAGGCGTCATACGGTACCCACCAGCCGCCGGCAAGGCTCTTCCCACCGGATGCCCGGAGCAGATCGCTCATTTCCGGCCGGGCCGCCGCGGGGACCGGGCCGATCACAGCGGCCGATGGTATCGGCGGGCCGCAGCTGAACCTGCCGGGCAGCGTGCCCGCCGCCGGCATCCCGGCCGGCGTACCCGCGCCCCCGGCACCGGCCGGTACCCCCGGGGCGTCCACCGACGGGACATCCAGCGGATCGGTCCCCACCGCTACCGGACAGGTCGCTACCGCTGCCCAGGCCAACACTGGGCAGGCCACAACCGTCCCGCAGGACCCGGCCCAGCCCGGCGCGGGCGACGCCACCTCGCCGACGGTTCCGGCCAGCCCGCCACCAGCCGCTTCGCCGACTCCTACCGCTCCCGCCACTCCCACCGCCACCACCGGCACGCCCACCGCCGGAGCGGTGGGGCAGACCGGCGGTTCCGCGACTGCCCCTGGGCAGCAGTCACCGAACGCCGCCGGGCAAACAGCCGCCGCGCCGGCCACCACGACTCCGGCTCCGGCCCCGACTCCGGTAAATGCGAGTATCCCGATCCAGGATCTTTCGAACAGCGTGTTGAAACTCCACGACGTTGCGCCGGTCTGGCCGCACAGTCGATAAAAATCATCGCCACGAGCCGCTCACTCGGATCTCGCCCGTCAGCCCGAGTGGGCGGCCGTTCTCAACGGTCCCGGCCAGCTTTCCGCGGTGTGCCGGAAACCGCAACCACCGTGATCATCCGGTGCGATCCACCACATAGTCGGCAAGCGCCTCCAGCGCGGCCCTGGCCGGGCCCTTCTCCAACGAGGCCAGGCAGTCACGCGCATCGCTCGCCCAACGGATTACCTCGGCACGAGCCCGCCGCATAGCTGGATGGCCACGCAGCAGATCCAACGCCTCCGCGAGGGCCCCCTCCGCGGTGAACCCGTCCCCGATCAGATCGCGCAGCCTGGCCGCGGCGGCATCGCCCTCCTGTAGCGCATAAAGCACCGGCAGCGTGGGGATGCCCTCACGCAGATCGGTGCCGGGCGTCTTGCCCGAGGCCGATTCGTCCGAGGCCACATCGATCAGATCATCGGAAAGCTGGAAGGCCACTCCAAACCGTTCACCGAACGCGGCAAGGGTGTCCGCGGTGAAAGCATCGGAGCCAGCGAGCATGGCGCCGAGCCGACCGGAGGCCGCGATCAGCGACGCGGTCTTCTCTGTGATCACACGCAGATGATGATCAACAGGATCCTGTCCCGCGGCCGGGCCGACCGTTTCCCGGATCTGCCCCTCACACAGCGTCGCGATCGTGCGCGCCAGGATACGGGTGGCCGCGGGGCCCAGATCAGCGGTGATGTCAGAGGCACGGGCAAACAGAAAATCACCGGTCAGGATGGCGATCGTGTTGGTCCAGCGGACGTTCGCCGATGCCGATCCCCGCCGCAACGGAGCTTCGTCCATGACGTCATCGTGGTAGAGGGTCGACAGGTGAGTGAGCTCGATCGCCACCGCAGCCGGGACGACGCCTACGGCGTCGGGGTCGGCAAAGTGGGCCGCCAGCAGCACGAGCATTGGTCGGAACCGTTTGCCACCGGCATCCACGAGATGCCGTGACGTCTCGGTGACGAAGGGCACGTCGCTGTGGATGGCCGTGCGCAGCATCCGTTCGACCTTGTCAAGCCCAAGGCGAACAGCATATCCAAGATCAGGATCTGTCCTGATCCCCGTGAGATCCAGCCCGGTTGCACTCATATGTTCGTCAGCGTACGAAGCCGGACGTGGCCGCGGTACCGGCAAGGTCGAGCAGGGGCTGTGGCGCGACTCCCAGCAGCAGCGTCATGATCGCGCCAATACCGACGGCGGCGTAGGTCAAGGTCGGCCGGGTGACGACTATCGGGCCATCCATCACCGGTTCCTGGAAGAACATCAACACGATCACCCGAACGTAGAAGAAGGCCGCGATCGCGCTCGTCACCAGGGCGACCACCACAAGCGGTGTCGCGTTCCCAGCGACGGCGGCCTGGAAGACAGCAAACTTTCCGGTGAATCCGCTGGTCAGTGGGATACCCGCAAGAGCAAGCAGGAGAAAGGCGAAAATCCCCGCGAGGACCGGAGAGCGCCGCCCCAGCCCCTGCCACTGGGACAGATCGCTCGCCTCACCATCCGCGGTCCTGACCATGGTGATGAGGCCGAACGCGGCTATCGTGGTGAAACCGTAGGCGACCAGATAGAACAGGGACCCGCGCAGCCCGTCGCTGTTCGCCGCGGCGAGACCGGTGAGCAGGAAGCCGGCGTGCGCAATCGCCGAGTAGGCCAGCATCCGCTTGATGTCACGCTGAGTCAGCGCCAACACCGCGCCGACCACCATGGTCATGATGGCGATCGTCCAGACCGTGGGACGCCAGTCCCAGCGCAGCCCACCGAAGGCCACATAGAAAACCCGCAGCAACGCCCCGAATGCCGCCACTTTCGTACCCGCGGCCATGAACGCGGTGATCGGTGTTGGTGAGCCCTGGTAGACGTCAGGGGTCCACGAGTGGAACGGCACCGCACCAATCTTGAAAAAGAGCCCGATACCGAGAAGAGCCATGCCCAGGTACAGGTAGGTGTCGTTCGCGGTGGCCGTACCCGCGGCATCGGCTATCCGGCCGAGATCGACACTGCCGGCATAGCCGTAGAGGAAGGCAAGGCCGTAGATGAAGAAGGCCGAGGAGAACGCCCCGAGCAGGAAGTACTTCATCGCGGCTTCCTGGGACAGCAGCCGCCGCCGACGGGCGAGGCCGGCGAGCAGGTAGAGCGGCAGGGACAGGATCTCCAGCGCCACAAACATGACCAGAAGCGTGTTGGCGGAGACGAACAGCAGCATCCCGGCCACCGAGAAGGCCATCAACGCGTATACCTCGGTCTGCACAGCGGCGGAAGTCCGCGCGGCGGTCGCGCCCGGTGAACCGGGGGTAACCGCCGCGGAGGCCACGATCGCGCCTCCGGAGGAGTCCAGCCGCCGCTCAGCGACCAGCAGCACCGCGAGGAAGGCGAACAGCAGGATGGCGCCTTCCAGGAACAACGTAGGGCTGTCGATGGCCACCGCGCCCGCCGCGAGGATCTGCCGCCGGCCGTGCAGCAACACGACCGCGACGAACGCCACCGCGAAGCCAACGGCTGCCAGCGGCGGCTGGAGGAGCCGGCGTGTCCTCGCCGACGCGAACGCGTCGATGAGGACAGCCGCCAGCGCCACACCGAACACGATGATGATCGGACTCAACGCCGCGTACTGGATCGGCGGGACGTCGATCGTCCCCTGGATGCTCTGGGCCAGCGCGTCCTGGGCCAGGACGGCGGTTGGTGGAGCGCTCACGAATGGCCTCCGGCCTGACTTGCGTTCACGGGGATGGTGGGTGCCGGATCGGTGTGCCCGGCGTCTTCGAACGTCGCCGTGACGGTCGGACGGATGATGTTGATAAGGGGCTTCGGGTAGACACCAAGGGCGATGATCAAAACGACTACCGGAGCAACAACGATCTTCTCTCGAAGGCTGAGATCGAGTACCCCCCGAGCCTGCTCACCGACCAGCGGACCGGTCATGGTCCGCTGGTAGAGGTACAGGATGTAGACGGCGGCCAACACGATGCCGCAGGTGGCCACGATCGCCAGCGCCCGGTAGCGCGTGAACGTTCCGACCAGCACCAGAAACTCGCTGACAAAGCTGTTCAGACCGGGCAGCGCCAGCGACGACAGGCCCGCGATCAGGAAGACCCCCGCCAGGACCGGCGTCACCCGAGCCATCCCGCCATAGGCGCTGACGTCCCGGCTGCCACGCCGGGCCACCAGGAAGCCGACCACGAGGAACAGCAGACCCGTGGACAGACCGTGATTGACCATATACAACACCGCGCCCGTCCCACCCTGCGACGTCAGCGCGAAGGTTCCCATGGCGATGAAGCCGAAGTGCGCCAAGGAGGTGTAGGCAACCAGGCGTTTCATGTCCCGCTGGCCGATGGCCAGCAGCGCGCCGTAGAAGATTCCGATCACCGCGAGGGCGAGCACCATGGGCGCGAAGTAGGACGAGGCCTTCGGGAACAGTGGGATGCAGTACCGGATCAGCCCGAAGGTACCCACCTTGTCCAAGACCCCCACCAGCAGGATCGCGCCGCCGGTCGGCGACTGCGCGCCAGCGTCGGGGAGCCAGGTATGGAAGGGGAACAGCGGCGCCTTGATGGCGAACGCGATGAAGAAGCCCAGGAACAACAGCTTCTGGACGCCCGGAGTGATGTCAAGTTGACGAAGGGTGGCAAAATCGAATGTGCCGGTTCCCAGCTGATCGGCCGAGACCACATACAGGCCGATCACGGCGGCGAGCATCAACAGTCCGCCGAACAGGCTGTACAGCAGGAACTTCACCGCGGCGTAGGAACGCTGCGCCTGCTCCTTCACCGCTCCATAGCTCCCGATCAGGAAGTACATCGGGATCAGCATGGCCTCGAAGAAGACGTAGAACAGGAAAACATCGGTCGCCGCGAACACGCCGACCATCCCCGCCTCGAGAACGAGCAGAAGCGCGAAGAAGGCGGGAACGCTGCGCCTGCTCACAACACCGGCAGCCGGGCCGGCAGCCGCCCCGCCCGGATCGGCGGCACGGGCGGCACGGGCGGCAGCGGCCGGCGCGGGGCCTGTCACCTCGTCCCAGGAAGCCAGGACGACAACCGGCACCAGGAGCGTCGCGAGCAGGATGAGAACCAGCGAGATGCCATCGGCACCCACCGAGTAGGAAACCCCGAACTGTCTGATCCAGGAGTACTTCTGGGCAAACTGAAAGCCGGCCCGGGACGGCTCATAAGCGATGGTGGCCAACAGCGCCAGCCCGAACTCCACAAGTGTGACAACCAGCGTGATCTGCTTGGCCAGCGTGGCGAACCGCCGCGGGACGGCCAGCACGACAACGGCCGCCACGACAGGAATGACCAGCAGGGTCGTCAACCAGGGAAAGCTGTTCACGTCAGCCAACCTTTACCAGGTACAGCGCGCCGACCACGAGAACGGCACCTCCCAACATCGACAGCGCGTAGGAGCGGACGAATCCGGTCTGGGTCCGGCGCAGCCGCCCGGACAGGCCGCCGACCGCCGCGGCGCTGCCGCGGACCGCACCGTCCACCCCGACGGTGTCCAGCCAGACCAGGAACCGGGTGGCGTACTGACCTGGACGCATGAACACGGCTTCGTTGAAGGTGTTCGCATAGAGATCGTGCCGCGCGGCAACGGTCACCAGGCCCACCTCCGCGTCGGGCGGGGCCACGGCCTCGACCGGACGGAGCTGGTAGCGCAGGTACGCGCCAGCGAAGCCACCGGCGGCGACAAGCAGGGTGAGTGCCGTGAGAACCACCGGGGACATGGTGTGCACGCCCTCCTCCGCGCTCTCGCCGACGACCGGCGCCAGCCAGTTCTGCACGGAACCACCGAGCACGAACAGCCCACCGGCAACCGCCGCTCCGATCGCGAGCGGGATCATCGGGCCGGTCATCACCCTCGGGGACTCATGCGGGTGTACCGCCCGCGGCCCCTTGTCCGACCAGCGGCGCTCACCGTGGAAGGTCATGAGAAACAGCCGGGTCATGTAGAAGGCGGTTATCCCCGCGCCGAGCAACGCGGCCGATCCCAACAGGTATCCGCTGGTCCCACCCTTGTCGAAGGCAGCTTCAATAATCTTGTCCTTGGTGAAGAAGCCGGACAGCGGTGGAAACCCGATGATTGCGAGGTAGCAGATACCGAAGGTGGCCCAGGTGACCGGCATCAGCCGCCAGAGGGCACCGTATTTTCGCATGTCCTGCTCGTCGTTCATGGCATGGATCACCGAGCCAGCGCCGAGGAACAGCCCCGCCTTGAAGAAGCCGTGCGCGAGCAGGTGCATGATGCCGAGCGCGTAGCCCGCCGGACCGAGACCGACAGCCAGGAACATGTAACCGATCTGGCTCACCGTCGAATAGGCGAGCACCTTCTTGATGTCATCGTAGGCACAGCCGATGACGCAGCCGATCAGGATGGTGCCGGCACCGATGATCACGACTACGGTCCGGGCCGCCTGGGTCTCTGTGAAGATCGGATTGGCTCGGGCGATGAGATACACCCCGGCCGTCACCATCGTGGCCGCGTGGATGAGCGCGGAGATCGGGGTCGGGCCCTCCATCGCGTCCGGCAGCCAGGCCTGCAACGGGAACTGACCGGACTTCCCGCAGGCGCCCAACAGGAGCAGCAGGGCGATCGCGGTCAGCGTCCCGTAACCGATCACACCCGCGGCCGCCGCGCCGAACACCGTGTCGAAGTTCGTGCTGCCGACCGTCGCGAACATGAACATGACGGCCAGGGCCAGCCCGACATCGCCCACCCGGTTCATATAGAAGGCCTTGTTCGCGGCGGTCGCCGCGGCCGGCCTGTCCTCCCAGAACTTGATCAGCAGATAGGACGAGAGACCGACCAGCTCCCAGCCGGCATAGAGGACGAGGAAGTTGTCACCGAGCACGAGCAGCAACATCGACGCCAGGAACAGGTTCATGTAGGCGAAGAACTTCCGCCGGGCCGGATCGTGCGCCATGTAACCGATCGAGTAGACGTGGATGAGTGTCCCCACACCAGTGATCAGCAGGACGAAGAGCGCGGACAGCTGATCGAAGAGCAGCCCGGCGTCCACCTGGAAGCTGTTGACCGGAATCCAGGAGAACAGGTGCTGCGAGACCGCCCGATCGTCGCCACTACGCCCCAGCAGCGCGAAGAACAGCAGCAGCGCCACGACAAAGCTCGTGGCGGCGGCCGCGGTAGCCAGCAGATGGCCCCAGCGGTTGGTACGGCGCCCACCCAGCAGCAGGATCGCCGCCCCCGCCAGCGGCAGCACCAGCAACAGCCACATCACCGAGAAGATGCCAGTGGCGGAGGCGTAGTGCGGCTCATGCGGCATGGCGTACCTCGTTACCATCGGCACGGCCGCCGGATGCGTCGGCAC
>NZ_CAKJTR010000015.1:27249-39994 GCF_917627355.1 Protofrankia sp. Cj3
TGGATGCATGGCCAAGATGTATATGCGTCACTGCGCTCATCGTCCGTTCTGCCGTAACCGGAATTCCGGCCGCCACTTCGTCGCCGCGCCCGGCACCACGGCCGTCGATCGGCGGGCTGGAGACCTTCTGGATCATCGTCCGCATCGATCAACATTCATCAGACACGCCCTAGTACTTGAGCAGATTCACGTCGTCCACCGAGGCGGAGCGGCGGGTCCGGAAAATCGTGAGAATGACTGCCAGGCCGATGACCACCTCCGCGGCGGCGACGACCATCACGAAGAAGGCGATGATCTGGCCGTCCAGCGTTCCGTTGATCCTGGAGAACGTGACCAGGGTCAGGTTCGCCGCGTTGAGCATCAGCTCGACGCACATGAACACGACGATGGCGTTGCGGCGTAGCAGGACGCCCACCGCACCGATCGTGAACAACAGCGCGGACAGAATCAGATAGTTCGCGGGATTCATCGCGCTGCCCCCTTTCCGGCCCCGACCGGGTGCGGGCTGTCCGCGTCCCCGCCAGCGGAATCACCGGAATCACCGGAATCACCGGGATGACCGGGATCGTCAGAAGCGGGCGGAAGCGCTGGCGTCACATCAGCCGCCTGGGGCCTCGCGTACACGCCTGGTCCCGGCACCGGGGTGACGGGGCCGCCAGCGGCGAAACGCCGCCGCAGCATCTCCTTCTGCGTGATTTTGCCACCGGCCCGCTCACGATGAGCAAGTATCATCGCGCCGACCGCCGCAATGATCAGCAGCGCGGACACGATCTCAAAAGCGAACACGTAGTCGGTGAACAGCAGACGGGCGATCGCCTGGATGTTGCCGCCGTTGTTGGCGGCAGCAAGCCCAGCGGCTTTCGTCCCGCTGATCACACCACCAATCGGGAACACCAGGAGCCCGGCAAACCCGGCCCCGAGGACGATCGCCGCCATCCGCTGGCCCCGCAGGGTCTCCACAAGCGAGTCGGCGGAGTCCACCCCGACAAGCATGAGCACGAACAGGAACAGCACCATGATTGCCCCGGTGTACACGATGATCTGTACGAAACCGAGGAACGGCGCGTCCTGTAGCAGGTAGAACACGGCCAGGCAAAAAAGGTTCACGACCAGCAGCAGCGCACCGTGAACGGCGCTGCGGGCGAGCACCATGCCGAGCGCGGCGAGGACCGCGACCGGGGCGAGGACCCAGAATGTCGCGGCTTCACCGCCGGACGTCCGGGTGAACTCACCCGCCGCCTGAACCAGGATCGCGGCGTTCATCGGACCAGCTCCGGATCCCCGCCGGACACCGCGTCCAGGCCGGGTGACCCGGAGCCCGCGCCGCCCTCGGGCGTGAAGTCCGCGGCCCTGGCCCCGGAGGCGTCGAACGGACCCGAACGGTTCGGGTCAAACCGGTAGTAGTCCGTTTCGCTCTCGCCAAGAAACATCGGATGCGGCGGCGCCGTCATCCCCTCCCGCAGCGGGGCGAGCAGCTGTTCCTTGGTGAAGATGAGGTCAGTGCGGCTGTCGTCGGCGAGCTCGTAGTCGTTTGTCATGGTCAGCGCTCTGGTCGGGCACGCCTCTATACACAGGCCGCACAGGATGCAGCGCAGATAGTTGATCTGGTAGACACGCCCGTACCGTTCCCCCGGGGAATAGCGTTGCGCCTCGGTGTTGTCGGCGCCTTCGACGTAGATCGCGTCCGCCGGGCACGCCCAGGCGCACAGTTCACACCCGACGCACTTCTCCAGCCCGTCAGGATGGCGGTTGAGCTGGTGCCGGCCGTGGAAGCGGGGCGCGGTCGCCTTCTTCTCCTCCGGATACTGCTCGGTCGTCGGCTTCTTGAACATGGTCGAGAAGGTGACGCCGAAACCCTTGTAGGGGTCGAGGATCCCCATGGCTCAGCTCTCCTGACGCGGTCCACCCGCGACGATGACGGAAGATGGGCGATTCGGGCCGGGGCCGTACGGCGGCGACGGTGACTTCGACGACGGCTGCGGTGGCGGCCACGGAATCCTGTCCAGGCTGGGTGCGTTGCGCGTGCGCTCCCGTTCAGCGGCCTCGAGACGCTCGGCGTGCTTGCGAGCGCCGGGGTCGACCAGCGTAATGATCAAAAGAATTCCCACCGCGATCCCGAAGCCGATCAGCCACGGCGTCCGGTCGGTGACATTCTCTCGATATACCTTGAACGTCGCCACGGCGAGCAGCCAGACAAGCCCGACCGGAATCAGGACTTTCCAGCCGAACGCCATGAACTGGTCGTAACGCAGCCTCGGCAGGGTGCCGCGCAGCCAGATGAAAAGGAACAGGAAGGCCAGTAGTTTCAGCACGAACCAGATCACCGGGAACCAGCCGGTGTCGAAGTGCGAGAAGTACGGGATCGGCGGCGGCTGCCACCCGCCGAGGAACAGCGTCGTCGCCACCGCCGACACAGTGACCGTGTTGATGTACTCGGCAAGGAAGAAGAAGGCGAACTTGATCGAGCTGTACTCGGTGTGGAAGCCGCCGACCAGCTCGCCTTCGGCTTCGGGGAGGTCGAACGGCGTCCGGTTGGTCTCGCCGACCATCGCGATGCAGTAGATGATGAAGGACGGCACCAGCACCACGTTCCACCAGTGGCGCTGGCCAGCGACGATGCCCGACGTCGACAGCGTCCCCGAGTTGAGGAAGACCGCGACGAACGACAGCCCCATCGCGACCTCGTAGGAGATGATCTGTGCTGCCGACCGCAGGGAACCCAGCAACGGGTAGGTCGACCCGCTCGCCCAGCCGGAGAGAATGAGCCCGTACACGCCCAGCGACGACGCGGACAGCACGAACAGCACCGCGACCGGCAGGTCCGCGAGCTGCAGTGCGGTGTGATGACCGAAGATCGACACTTCCGGCCCGAACGGGATCACCGAGAAGGCCAGGAAGGCGGGGATCGCTGAGACGACAGGCGCGAGGATGAAGACCGGCCGGTCCGCGAGAACCGGGATGATGTCCTCTTTGAGCATCAGCTTCACGCCGTCGGCAAGGCTCTGCAGCCAGCCCTTGGGCCCGTGCCGGTTCGGGCCGACACGCTGCTGCATCCGAGCGACCACCTTGCGCTCGAACACGATCGCGAAAAGCGTCATCAGCAGGAGGAAGGCAAACACCGCGACAGCCTTGAGGAGGATCAGCCAGAGCGGGTCACCACCGAAGACCGACAGATCCGGATCTCCGGCGGCGGCCAGCGGCGGAACCGCGGGTGCCCCGAACGAGGATGGATAGCTCATGACCGGCCCTTCGAGGTCTGGGCAGCGGCGGCGTCCATGGCGGTGTCCATGGCGGCGTCCACGGCGGCGGGACCGGCCTGGGCCGTGGCCAGCGCGCGGGCCTGATCGCGGCCGTTCGCCGGGGTGCGGGCAGCCACGCCGACCCGTACCAGCTCGCCCGCGCGGGGTGCCAGGCAGCGGTGGAGGTGCGACCCCGGTGAATACGTCGGGACCCACACCACCCGGTCAGGCATGACCGCGACCGCCAGGGGCAGGGTGATCGTCCCACGGTCGCTGGCGACCGCGACCAGATCGCCGTCGACCGCTCCGATCTCACCGGCTGTCGCCGCGGACAGTCTGGCCTTCGGCGGACGGGCCGTCCCCGCGAGATAGGGCTCGCCGTCCTGCATCCGACCGTCATCGATCAGCTGGTGCCAGCTGGCCAGGACGGCTTGACCGGCGGGCGGCTCAGCCGGCACCGGCGGTGTGACCGCCGGTGCCGGCGCCCGCTGAACCTCGGCACCGGCACGGCCGATCCTGCTGAGCTCGCGGGCGGCCGCGCCGGGGTCCGCGACACCCAGCGCCACCCCGAGATGGGCGGCAAGCATGTCCAACACCCGCAGGTCGGCGAGGGCCGGCGTCTCCAGCGCCCGTTGGAACGCGCGCAGGCGTCCCTCCCAGTTGACGAACGAGCCCGCCTTCTCCGCCACCGGCGCGACCGGCAGAACGACATCGGCGACCTCAGCTACCGCGGACCGGCGAACCTCCAGCGACACGCAGAACGGCACCGAGGCGATCGTCTCCAGCGCCACGGCCGGATCCGGCAGGTCGTCGACGTCCATCCCGGCGACGACGAGTCCATCGAGCTCACCGGCAGCCGCGGCGGCAAGGATGGCCGCGGTGTCGCGGCCCGGCCGCGCTGGGACGGCCTCGCCCCAGACGGTCCCGACCTCGGCGCGGGCCACCGCGTCCGCGACCGGGCGGCCACCCGGCAGCAACGAGGGCAGCACGCCCGCGGCGAGGGCGCCCCGTTCACCGGCGCGGCGCGGTACCCACGCCAGGCGCGCGCCGGTCACCTCCGCGAGCCGGAGGACCGCGGTGAAGGTGCCAGGCGCCTGCGCGGCCCGCTCCCCCACCAGGATGACAGCCCCGGGCGCTCGCAGCGCGCGACCGGCTGTCCCATCCCCGGCCGCCAGGCTCGACAGCAGCGCCGCTTCCCCACCGGGGGTGACGGGCAGCAGCGTCCCCGCCATCTTGGCCAGCCCCCGGCTGGCCAACGGCGCCAGCGCGAAGACCGCCGTCCCCCGCTTGGCCGCGGCCTTGCGCAGCCGCAGGAAGATGATCGGCGCCTCGTCCTCGGGCTCCAGGCAGACCAGCAGCACGGCGGGTGCGCGCTCGAGATCCGCATGGGTCACCCCGATGCCGGTACCGGCAACGGCGTGGGCCAGGAACTCCTCCTCCTCCGCCGAGTGCGGCCGGGTGCGGAAGTCCACGTCGTTGGTGCGCAGGACAAGCCGGGCGAACTTGGCGTAGGCATAGGCGTCCTCGCGGGTCAGCCGGCCGCCGGCCAGGACGCCGACGCCATGACGGTCCCGGCATTCCGCGAGCCCGCGGGCCGCGAACGCGAGCGCCTCGGTCCAGGAGGCCTCGACGAGCTCGCCGGTGGAGTCGTCCCGGACCAACGGCGTGCGCAGCCGGTCAGCGGCGCTGGCGTAGGCGAAGGCGAACCGGCCCTTGTCGCAGTTCCACTCCTCGTTGACGGCCGGGTCCTCAGCGGCGAGCCGCCGCATCACCTTGCCGCGGCGGTGGTCGGTCCGCAGCGCGCATCCGTCGGCGCAGTGCTCACAGGTGGTCGGGGTGGAGACCAGGTCGAACGGCCGTGCGCGGAAGCGGTAGGCCGCGCTGGTGAGCGCCCCCACCGGGCAGATCTGCACGGTGTTGCCGGCGAAGTACGAGTGGAACGGCTCACCTTCCGCGACCGCCACCTGCTCGTCCGAGCCCCGCTCGAACAGCTCGATGAACGGGTCACCCGCGATCTGCGCGGAGAACCGGGTACAGCGCGCGCACAGCACGCAGCGCTCCCGGTCGAGCAGGATCTCGGTGGAGATGGCCAGCGGCTTCGGGTACGTCCGCTTGGGTTCCTTGAACCGGGAGACGGCCTTGCCGTTGGCCATGGCCTGGTTCTGCAGCGGGCACTCGCCGCCCTTGTCACAGACCGGGCAATCCAGCGGATGGTTGAGCAGCAGGAACTCCAGCGTCCCCGCCTGCGCCTTGGTAGCGACGGGCGAGGTGAGCTGGGTGCGCACGACCATATCGGCCGACACGGTCGTCGTACAGGAGGCGACCGGCTTGCGCTGCCCCTCGACCTCGACGATGCACTGCCGGCAGGCCCCGACGGGGTCCAGCAGCGGATGGTCGCAGAACCGTGGGATCTCGATCCCGAGGAGCTCGGCCGCACGGATGATCAACGTTCCCTTGGGAACGCTGACCGGCTGGCCGTCGATGGTCAGGGTGACAAGATCCGGCGGTGTGGGCACGGCCGGGGGCTGCGAGGCGCTGCTCGTCGACACGGTTGTCATAGTGATCAGTGAGCTCTCGCGAGGGCGTCCGGCGAACCGGCGACGCTGTCGGTGGCGGCGGATTCGGTAACGGCGGATTCGGTGGCCAGCGCGCCGGTACCGGCATGGCCCGGCGCGGACCCAGTGGGCACGGCCCGGAGGAACTCGTCCCGGAAGAACGTGATTCCCGAGACGATCGGCGAGGTCGCGCCGTCGGCAAGGGCGCAGAAAGCCCGGCCGAAGATATTGTCACAGGCGTCAAGGAGGGTATCGACGTCCGTTACGTCGCCTTCACCGCGTTCAAGCCTGGACAGGATGCCCACCATCCACGGCGTCCCCTCCCGGCACGGCGTGCACTTGCCGCACGACTCGTGCGCGTAGAACTGGGTGAGACGCCGGACGACCCTGAGCATGTCGACGGTCTCGTCCATGATCATAATAGCGGCCGTGCCAAGCAGCGAACCGGCTTCGGCAACGCCTTCGAAGTCCAGCGGGACGTCGAGATGGTCGACGGTGAGCATCGGTGTCGAGGATCCGCCAGGCGTCCAGGCCTTCAGCCGCCGCCCCCCGCGGATGCCGCCGGCCATCTCCAACAGCTCGGCGAGGGTGGTTCCCATCGGTGCCTCGTACTGGCCCGGACGGGTCACGTGCCCGGACAGGCTGTAGATCTTCGGCCCGGGGGAACGCTCTCGGCCCATCGATCGGAACCACTCGACCCCGCGCCGGACGATGTACGGGACGCTGGCGATGGTCTCGACGTTGTTGACCACCGTCGGCGATGCGTACAGCCCGTGCGTCGCCGGGAAGGGTGGGCGCAGCCGAGGCTGGCCGCGGCGGCCCTCCAGGGAGTCGAGCAGCGCGGTCTCCTCGCCGCAGATGTAGGCACCGGCGCCGGAATGGACGACCAGGTCCAGGCTGAACCCACTGCCGAGGATGTCGGCGCCGAGGTAGCCGGCGTGATAGGCCTCGGCGACCGCGGCCCGCAGCCGGCGCCCGCAGTGCACCAGTTCCCCGCGCAGGTAGATGAAGGCGTGGTTCGCCCGCACCGCAAAGGAGGCGATGATGATGCCCTCGATCAGCGAATGCGGGTCGGCCATCATCAGCGGCGCGTCCTTGCAGGTGCCGGGCTCGCCTTCGTCCGCGTTGATGACCAGGTAGTGCGGTTTGCCGTCCCCCTGCGGGATGAAGCTCCACTTCATGCCCGTGGGGAAGCCGGCGCCACCGCGGCCCCGCAGACCGGAGTCCTTGACAAGCCCGATGATGCCGTCCGGACCCATCTCCAGCGCCTGGCGCAGCGCCTGGTAACCGTCGGTGCGTTCGTAGGTGGCGAGCGTCCAGGACTCCGGAGTGTTCCAGCGTCCGGTGAGGACCGGGGTGACCGGCATGGTCAGCTCCCCTTCGTCGGATGGTCGGTCGGCACGGTGTGGGTCCGCCTGGCAGCACCGGCCGCGGTGCCGGCCGGCGTGCCGGCGTCCGCGATCAGGAGACCCGCGACGGATGGTTCGCCCACCCCCGGCCCGGCCACCGCGCCGGGGCGGGGGTCGTGGAAACCAGCCAGCTGCCGGGACGCCTCGACAAACGTGCACAACGGCGCGCCGCGGGTCGGCACCGGGCGTTCGCCGCGTTGGAGCGCGTCCACGATCTCAACGGCGGAATCCGGGTCCACCTGGTCGAAAAACTCGTAGTTCACGGTCATCACCGGTGCGTAGTCGCAGGCCGCCAGGCACTCCGCATGCTCCAGGGTGATCGCGCCGTCCGGCGTCGTCTGATCGTGGCCGACGCCGAGATGCTGGGAAAGCCGGGCGTAGACGTCCTCGCCGCCGAGCAGCGCGCACGACAGGTTCGTGCAGACCGACACCAGCCAGTCGCCGGCCGGCTGGCGCTTGTACATCGTGTAGAAGGTCGCGACCGCGCTGACCTCGGCCTGGGTGATACCGAGTTCGGTAGCGCAGAACTCGATCCCCTCAGCCGTGACACAACCGTCCTCTGCCTGTACGAGATGCAGCATGGGCAGCAGGGCCGAGCGGGAACGGCCCTGCGGGTACCGGGCGATGATGTCCCGCGCGGCGGCGCGAGTCCGTTCGGTCATCGGCATCAGCGATCAACTCCCCCGAGCACCGGGTCGACGGACGCCACGCCGACGATCACGTCCGCGATCTGGCCGCCTTCGGTCATCGCCGGGACCGCCTGCAGGTTGACAAAGCTTGGATCACGGACGTGGACGCGGTGCGGCCTGGTACCGCCGTCGCTGACCACGTGGTAACCGAGCTCACCGCGGGGCGACTCCACCGCTGTGTACACCTGCCCGGCCGGAACCCGGAAGCCCTCGGTGACCAGTTTGAAGTGGTGGATCAGAGCTTCCATCGAAGTACCCATGATCTTACGAATGTGATCAAGCGAATTACCCATCCCGTCAGTGCCGATGGACAACTGCGCCGGCCAGGCGATCTTCTTGTCGGCAATCATCACCGGGCCGGGGCGCAAGCGGGCCAGGCACTGCTCAATGATCTTCAGCGACTCGCCCATCTCCTCCAGCCGCACGAGGTAGCGGGCGTAGGAGTCGGCATCCAGCGAGGTGGGGACATCAAAGTCGTAGGTCTCATAACCGCAGTACGGCATGGTCTTGCGCAGGTCCCAGGCCAGTCCGGCCGCGCGCAGCACCGGTCCGGTCACGCCGAGCGCGATGCAGCTGGCCGCGTCGATGTAATTGACATCGACCATGCGGCCCTTCCAGATCGGCTGCCCGGACAGCAGGGCGTGGTACTCCCTGATCCGCTTCGGCATGTCGTCGAGGAAGGCCCGGATGTCGCGTTCGACCCCGTCGGGAAGGTCCTGGGCCAGCCCGCCAGGCCGGATGTAGGCGTGGTTCATCCGCAGACCGGTGATCGCCTCCAGGAGATCCAGGATCTTCTCGCGCTCCCGGAAACCGAAAATCATCCCGGTGGTAGCGCCGATCTCCATCGCCCCGGTGGCGAGCCACACCAGGTGGGAGGCGATCCGCTGGAGTTCCATCACCAGCACGCGGATGACGGTCGCCCGCTCGGGGATCTCCTCGGTGACACCGAGCAGTTTCTCCACGGCCAGGCAGTAGGCCGTCTCGTTGTACAGCGGCGAGAGGTAGTCCGCCCGGGTGAGGAAGGTGACCGCCTGCGTCCAGGTACGGAACTCACAGCTCTTCTCGATCCCGGTGTGCAGGTAACCGATCACGACCCGGGTCTGGACGACCGTCTCGCCCTCGATCTCCAGGACGAGACGCAGCACCCCGTGGGTGGACGGGTGCTGCGGGCCCATGTTGACGGTGAGGCGCTCGGTGTAGTCCTCGCCAGCGCCGAGCACCTGCTCCCAGTCACCACCGGTAACGGTGTAGACCCGTCCGCTCGCCGATTCGGTGAAGCCGGCCTCGTAGGCGGCCGCGGGAACGCCAGCGGGGACATCCGCGGGGACATCGTCGGCCGGCGGCCTGGCGAATGTGTTGGACGTACTGGATGCGCTGGATGCGCTGGACGTCTCGGCGGCATGGGTGGTCATAACGAACCTCGTTGGTAAGGACAGCGCGCGGTGGGACGGCGCGCGGTGGGACGGCGCGGGTGAAGCCCACGGCGCGGGGAGATACGGACGATCACGAGTAGCTCCGCCGCGCATCGGGCGCCGGCACCTGGGCGCCCTTGTAGTCGACGGGCACGCCGCCAAGCGGATAGTCCTTGCGCTGTGGGTGACCGGTCCAGTCGTCCGGCATCATGATTCTGGTGAGGCTGTCGCGACCGGAGAAGACTATGCCGAAGAAGTCGTAGGTCTCCCGCTCGTGCCAGTCCGCGGTGGGCCAGACGCCCATGACACTCGGGACAACCGGGTCATCGTCGGCAAGAGCGACCTCGACCCGGACGCGGCGGCGCCAGGTCATCGACAGCAGGTGGTAGACGGCGTGCAGCCGCCGGCCGGTCGAGTCGTCGGGGTAGTCCACGCCGGAGACCCCGCACAGCAGCTCGAAGCGCAGGCCCGGATCGTCCCGCAGCGTCCGCGCGACCGCGAGCAGGTAGTCCCGCCGCACATGCAGCGTCAGCTCCCCACGCTCGACGACCACTCGCTCGAGTGCCTCGGTGAGCTGCGGGAAAGAGCGCTCCAAGGCGTCGTAGACCGTGTCGGCATCAGGATCGCCGAAGGGCCGTGCGGTCGAGGCCGGAGCCGGAAGGTTCTCGACGAGACCACCGAAACCGGAGGTGTCGCCGGAACCGGACGCGCCGAAGGCGTCACGCCGACGCGATCCCCCGCTGCCCGCTGCCTCCGCCAGTGCCCCCCGCGCGGCGGGCTTCGCCGGCGTGCCCCGCGCTTCGCCCGAACCCGCCGGGATCTCGCTCATGTCTCGTCCCCGTGATCCGCTACGGCCCCGGCGGCCGGCACCGCACCCAGGTTGTCACCGATCGCACCGCCAGCGGGCGAACGCGGCCCACCGGTCGGACGGGCTTCGCCGGCCGGCTTCGCGCCGGGCACGGGGCGCTTCATCCGGCCGAACACCGAGCCGGGCGCGATCGAAGCGGGCCGACGGGTGTCAAGTGACGGCTCGACCGCGCCGGCCCCGGTCGGCACCGGGGCACCGGCGGGAAGGCGGAACCGCTTACGGTCGTTGACCGACAACGTACTGGTTTCCAGCGCCCCGGCCGGCAGACCGGCCCGCGCGGTAGCCACCTCGATCGGCTTCGGGTAGGGCGACTCGCCGATCTTCGTGTATTCGAGCTTGCCTGTCACCGTGCCGGTGAGAATCTTCTCGTGCAGCTTCAGGATCGCGTCCATGAGCATCTCCGGCCGCGGCGGGCAGCCCGGCAGGTACATGTCCACCGGGACGATGTGGTCCACACCCTGCACGATGGCGTAGTTGTTGAACATCCCGCCGCTGCTCGCGCACACGCCCATCGAGAGCACCCATTTGGGCTCGGGCATCTGGTCATAGATCTGGCGCAGCACCGGGGCCATCTTCTGGCTGACCCGGCCCGCGACGATCATAAGGTCAGCCTGGCGCGGGCTGGCCCGGAACACCTCCATGCCGAACCGGGCGAGATCGTAGCGACCCGCGCCCGTCGACATCATCTCGATGGCGCAGCATGCCAGCCCGAAAGTCGCCGGCCACAGGGAGGACCGCCGCGACCAGTTGGCCATCTTCTCGACGGTCGTGAGCAGCAGGCCGCCCGGCAGCTTCTCTTCTAGTCCCATTCGAGGCCTCCACGCCGCCACACGTACGCGTAGGCGACGAAAACGGTGGCGATGAACAACACCATCTCGACCAGCCCGAAGATCCCCAGGCTCCCGAAGGCGACCGCCCACGGGTACAGAAAAATGATCTCGATGTCAAAAACGATGAACAACATCGCGGTCAGGTAGAACTTCACCGGGAACCGGTGCGGACCGGCCGGCTCGGGCGACGGCTCGATTCCGCACTCATAGGCGTCGAGCTTGGCGCGGTTGTACCGCTTCGGGCCGACCAGCGACCCCATGATCACAGATCCGATCGCGAACGCTGCCGCGATTACTAAAAGTACGAGGATCGGCACGTAATTCGACAGCATGCCGAGCTCCTCTCTGCAGGTCTCGTGCGGAATGTGGCAGTGGCGGTGCGCAGTTGACGATCATTTCCAAGCGACCCGGGGCTAGCTGATCGGATCGCGCCAGGGAGCCTACGCGACATCCGATCCGAAGGTTCACACCGGTTTGCCCCGGAGCGGCAGGTGATGTCCGGCGGCATCCGCCGAGGCACGTTTCGACCCGCTGGCGACCCCGGGGCCGCCGATTGCGCGAAACAACCATAATCGCGCGAACTCGTTGGCCGCCGATAGCCTTCGGCGCCGCCGAGCCTACGGAGAAAACCATGATCGCATGCTCGTCGACCTAGGTCGCGGGTGCGAGCGTGGACATCGCGTTGATCAGACGATCCAGCGCATCACCTCCCCGCGGGTCCGTGAGATTCGCCAGCAGCTTCAGGGTGAAGCGCATGAGCGTCGGTCGCGGCAGCCCGTACCGGGTTGCCGTCCGCATCACGGCCGGGTTCCCGATCAACTGGACGAACATCCGGCCAAGGGTGTAATAGCCGCCGTATCGCTGCTGGAGGACATGCGGGTATGCCTGCAAGGCCCGTTCCCGCGCCGCTCCCCCCGCGCGGGCCAGTGCCTGCACGGCTACCTCGGCGGCGAGGCGCCCGGACTCCATGGCGTAGGCGATTCCCTCACCGTTGAACGGGTTGATCGCACCGCCCGCGTCCCCGACGAGCATGAGGCCGTCGCGATAGTGCGGCGTGCGGTTGAAAGCCATCGGCAGCGCGCCGCCGCGTACCGGGCCGGTCGCGTTCTCCTCGGTGTAGCCCCACTCCGGCGGGAGGCCGCCGAGCCAGCGCCGGAGCAGATCCTTGTAGTCGGTGTTCTGGAAGGCGCTGGTGGTGTTCAGGATCCCGAGCCCGACATTGCTCGTCCCGTCCCCAATACCGAAGATCCAACCGTAGCCCGGAAGCAGGCGGGAGGCTCCCGGCGCGCCCTCCCACAGTTCCAGATGGGATTCCAGGAAGTCGTCGTGGGTACGGGGGCTGCGATAGTACCGGCGTACGGCGACCCCGAGCGGACGGTTCTCGCGGCGGCCGATGCCGAGCGACAGGGCCATCCGCGCGCTGTTGCCGTCAGCGGCGATCACCAGCGGAGCGCGGAACTCGACCGGTTCCCCGCCGCGGCCGGCCTTCGCGCTCACGCCGATGACCCGGCCCGTACGCTCGTCGAGGACCGGTCCGGTGACCGCGGTCCGCTCCCGCAGCCTGGCCCCCGCGCCCTGCGCATGCCGGGCGAGCAGTTCGTCGAAGTCGCGCCGGGGACGGACGAGGCCGTAGTCCGGCCAGCTGGCGAGCTCGGGCCAGGGCAGCTCGAGCCGCGCCCGGCCGCTGATGATCCGCAGGCCGCGGTTCCGTGCCCATCCAGAGTCCGCCCGAACGCCATTCCC
>NZ_CAKJTR010000015.1:40224-47404 GCF_917627355.1 Protofrankia sp. Cj3
GGATCAGTCCCGGTGTCGATGCCCATCTCGATCAGGCTGCGGACGGCTCGCGGCGTGAGCCCGTCACCGCAGACCTTTTCCCGCGGGAAACTCGTCTTCTCCAGGAGGACGACATCAAGCCCGGTACGGGCCAGGTGATACGCGGCCGCCGATCCGCCTGGTCCGGCGCCGACAACGATGACATCGGCATGCTCGGCCTGGACCGCTGTCATGATCACGCACCGCTCCGGATCGCCGGGGTGTTCCCACTCGCCACACTTCCGCCGCTCGTGAACGTTTTCACGAGCGCAACGGCGAGTCTAGGCCCTGCGCCCGCGGTTGGCACAGGCGCCGGGATCGCGAACCTGCCCCGCGTCGTGCGGACCAGCGGGCGAGGGCCGGGAACCCGATGGCTGGATCAGCGTAGCCGGACGGTCAGATGGGGATGATGTGCCAGCTCACAGGCAGGACAGAGGCAGGACAGAGGCAGGCCAGGACCTATCGTCAGTGGTCGCGGGCGCCAGCGCCGGGCGGGCGGACGGCGCGATGTAACGCCACGATGCCGCCGGTGAGATTGCGCCAGCCAACCCCCGTCCAGCCGGCTCCGGCGATACGGGTGGCCAGCGCCGGCTGGTCCGGCCAGGCGCGGATCGACTCAGCCAGGTAGACGTAGGAACCCGGGCTGCTGCTGACCGCGCGGGCGAGCCCGGGCAGCGCCCGCATCAGGTACTCCAGGTAGACCGTGCGCCACGGCGCCCAGGTGGGCCGGCTGAACTCGCAGACCACCAGGCGCCCGCCCGGCCGGGTCACCCGCGCCAGCTCCGCGAGGCAGGCATCCACATCGACGACATTGCGCAGGCCGAACGAGATCGTCACCCGGTCGAAGGACGCGTCCGGGAACGGCAGCGCGAGCCCGTCCCCGGCGACCAGCGTGACAGCGCCGCCGCCGGCGCCGACGGCCGTGCCGGGCCGGCGCTGGAGGCGTTGGCGGCCGACCCGCAACATGCCCAGGGAGAAATCACAGGCCACGACCATGGCTCCGCGGGAGGCGAAGGCCTGGGCGGACGTGGCGGTGCCAGCCGCGAGGTCCAGCACCCGCAGTCCCGGGCGCAGGTCGAGCGCGTCGGCGGTCGCCATGCGCCAGCCGCTGTCCCGGCCCGCGGACAACACCGTGTTGGTGATGTCGTAACGGCGCGCGACACCGTCGAACATCGCCGCGACCTCGTCCGGCCGCTTCTCCAGCCCAGGCCGACCGGCCGCTGTGCCCGCTCTCGGACGAGGGCTCATCGCGACACCGTCCCGGCGCCGGTCCCACCGGCCGTCCCGGCGCCGGACGCAGCCGGGCGGCCAGCCGTGGCTATGCCCGCGGCCAGCTGATCAGCTTCAGCCACCGTAGCCAGCGCGGCCTGGACCGCCTCCCAGTCGGTGACGGCACCGATCGCCGCCAGCCGTTCCCGCGTCGCCGGGTCGCACAGCGCCCCGGCGACCCCTGCCTCGTAAAGGTCACGGGCGCGGGCGCCCAACGCGGCGGCGACCGCGTGCTCTCGGCCGAGGCTGGTGGCGAACATGGCCGGGTCATCGGTCGCCAGCGAGCAGCGGACACCGGCGGCCAGGAGCGTGGGCAGGGGATGCGCGGCAAGTTCGGCCACCGACCGCGTCCGCAGGTTGGACACCGGGCAGACGTCTAGGACGATGCCCCGGCCAGCGAGCTCGGCCATGAGACCAGGATCGTCCACCGCTCGGATGCCGTGGCGGATGCGGCGGGCGCCCAGGGCCTCGACAGCGCCTCTGACCGATTCCGGCCCGCTGGTCTCACCCGCGTGTGGGACAGCCGCGAGCCCACCGTCGGCGGCGATGGCGAACGCCCGCGCATACGGCTCGGGCGGATGGCCGGCCTCCGGCCCGCCAAGGCCCAGCCCGACGATCCCCCGGTCACGGAACCGGACCGCCTGGCGCGCTATCTCGCAGGCCGCATCCGGCGGCAGGATGCGGTCGACGTCCGGGGTCAGACGCATGTCCACGCCGAACCGTTCACGGGCCTCGGCCACGCCGTCGGCGTAGCCGTTGAAGATCTCCTCCCAGGAGATCCCGCGCTGGACCCGGAACCATGGCGAGAAGATCCCCTCGATGTACACCGCGCCGTGCGCGGAAGCCTCGGCCGCATAGTCGACGACGACCTGGCGGAAGTCCTCGGCGGTGCGCATCACGTGCGTGGTGAGGATCCAGATCTCGATAAAATGATCGAAGTCCCGGAACCGGTAGAGCTCGGTGAGCTCCTCAACCGTGGTTGCCGGCAGCGGCTCGCCGTTGCGCCGCGCCATCTCCAACAAGGTCGCCGGGCGGACGGTGCCCTCCAGGTGGACGTGCAATTCGATCTTCGGTCCGGTAGGCACGGTCACCCGGCCAGGCTAGCCTGAGTTCCCGTACGCGCAGATGGCTTCTTCCTGAAGCTGCGTGCGCACGAGAGTGCCGCGCTCCGAGCGCACTGCGGGACCCGCGGCCGGGAGCCGGCCGGGGTCCCGTCCGATCACGCCGTCAGCCAGCTCGGTGAAGCGCTACCGGCTGTGCGGGTCGATGGTCGTGTTCAGGGGATCTGGATGATGATCGCTGGCGGCATCGGGGTAGGGCCCCCAGGCGTGGCGGCTGGCGGTGGCTGGCTTGCGGCCGAGCTTGCCGCTGCGGATCTGGGTGGCGAGGCTGTCGAGGATCACCCGGCTGGACAGCAGCGCGGTCTGTTCGGCCCAGTCATAGGGCGGGGAGCACTCGACGACCTCGATGCCCGCCAGCCCGGGTTCGGAGATCATCCGGACGAGGCTGAGGGCCTCGCGGGGCAGCAGACCGCCCGGTTCGGGCCAGCCGGTGCCGGGGACGAAACCGGCGTCGATCACGTCGATGTCGAAGGACAGGTACACCGCGGTGGCGTCCTTCCACGCCGTCTCCAAGGCGACTTCGGCGATCTTCTCGACACCGACCCGTTCCACGTCGCCGACGGTGATGACGGTCGTGCCGCGTTCGCGGCCGACCTTGACACCGGCCCGGGGCGCCTGCCAGCCTCCGATACCGATCTGGACCAGGTTCGTGGCCGGCGCATTGCGGATGTTGGTCGCGTGGAACCACGGCGTGGTGTGCATCCGCTCGTCGAGGTCGCTCTCCTGGGTGTCGACGTGCCGGTCGAAGTGGATGATCCCGATGTTGCCGTCCAGATACGGTGCCATCCCGCGGATGGTCGGGAAACCGATCGAGTGATCCCCGCCCAGGACGACCGGCACCACGCCCCGCCGCACGACGTGGGCCATCGCCTGGCTGATCTGGTCGAAGGACTTCTCCAGGTTCCCGGGAATGGTGAACACGTCCCCGATGTCGACCAGATTGAGCTGTTCGCGCAGGTCGACGCCGAGTTCATAGGAGTAGGTGCCGAACAGGTTGGTCGAGCGCCGGATACCCTGCGGGCCGAAGCGCGTGCCTGGCCGGTAGGTCGTCCCGGCGTCCAGTGGGACCCCGAAGATCGCTACCTCGGCGTCGCCGACATCGTGCACATCCTCGATATAAGGGCATTTCAGGAAGGTGCCCCGTTCGCCCGCGAAGTGCGGTGCCTCCCCGCGGGCGAAGGTCGGGATCGTACGATCGGTGATCGTCGGCGCGCCCGCCAGGCCATGGGCGAGCCGGCGTTGGACCTCCTCCTCGGCCCGCCGGGTCGGCAGTTGTGCCTCAGCCCGTTGCGCCCAGCTTCCTTCAGCGTTGACCCGACTACTGTCAGATGTCGACATGCTGTCCTTCCCGGAAGGCACATCCGCCCGCTCACCGGCGACGCCTTCCCGGTGATGGCCAGACGCGACGTCACCCCATGAACGGGGTCAAGCCTGACAGACAATCCACAGGTCGTCGATTCGCCGATCGCCCCTCCGGCTTCGACCGCTACGTCGAGGTGCGTGCCCTGGCCCCGCGACGCCGCGTCCCCTGTTGCCGGTCGTTCTTAAGGTTGGATCGACAGCGAGTGCCGGAAGAAGTTCGACGGATCCCACTTCCGCTTGGCCCGTTGGAGCCTGGCGTAGTTGCCCTTGTAGTAAAGCGTTTGCCAGGGCACTCCCGAAGTGTTGAACGTCGGGTCGGCCATGTCCGCGTCGGCGTAGTTGATGTAACATCCATCAGCTTGTCCGTCAAGTTCCGGGGCACCGCCGGTAGCGGCAAAAAAATCCGCGTACAGGCCGCGGAGCCAGGCAAGGTTGACCGCGTCCTGGCCCGGGTCGTCCCAAAGGTTCTGGAACAGCATCTTGAAGGCGGAGCTGCGTTGAGCGCTGGCGGTGGCGTCCGGCGCGACATCGTTGATCCGTCCCCCGTACGAGAAAAGGAACACCATCGCCCGGGGGTTGGTATAAGCCGGATCGGTCAGGCGGGTGTACAGCGCCGCCACCTGCTGGTCGGTGAAGTTCCTCCGGATCAGGGCGGACTTGTGGGCGGCCCGCAGCGTTGGGTCGTTAACCGTGACGTTGCTGGTTCCGATCAAGCGGGTCGCCCGCATCCAGGGCAGCCGCCGGGCGGTCGCGAACTGCGGCATCGCCGGCTGCGGGTACAGCTGGACGCCCACACCGTCGTTGAGCGCGGCCACATAGTCCGTCAGGAGCTGATCGGCGTTCGATACGGTGGCGTCCACCTGGGTGATCACGCCGATGCCGCCAGCCGCTCTGACGCCCACGTTGATGATGCTTGACAAGTAATGGTATGGCGAGTCCGGCGAGCTGTTGGCCTCGTGCCAAGCTCCGTAATTCTTCATCAGCCGGCTGAATTTCGCCTGGTCGAGATCGGCCCAGCGGATGGCGACGGCGTTGAACAGCACCTCCGACGGAGGCGACATCAGCTGGGCCGCGGGCGAAGACCCGGTGGCGTCCGGAGAACGGAACCAGTACTTGGTGACCAGGCCGAAGTTGCCACCGCCACCGCCGGTATGAGCCCACCACAGCTCCCGGTTCGGATCGGTGGGCTCCCGGGTCGCCCGCACGATCCGGACCCGCCCGCCGGCGTCCACAGTCACCACCTCGACGGCATAGAGGTGGTCGACCACCAGTCGATGCTGCCGGGACAGCAGGCCATATCCCCCGCCCGCGACATGGCCGCCCGCGCCGACGCTGTAGCAGACCCCAGCGGGAAGGGCGACTCCCCAGCCCTTGTACAGCTTCTCGTAGATATTGATCAGACGAGCGCCAGGCTGAATGGCAAACGCACCCAGCTCTGGGTCGTAGTCCACGGAGTTCAGATCGGAGAAATCCAGGATGACCTGGACGTCGGGATTGCAGGCAAGGTCCGTGAAACAGTGACCGCCGCTACGCACCGAGACCCGTTTTCCGGCCGTGGCTGCCGCGCGTAACGCGGAGACCGCATCCTCCGTGGAATGGATCATTCGAACATATTCGGGTCTGGCCACAAAACGCTGGTTGTTCCCGGTCGTCAGCAACGCATAACGCGGATCGGCCGGTCCGATCGTCGGGCCGGTGGCTGGGTCCACATGGGCGGCAGCGGGGGCGGCCCCCGCAAGCACAGCGGCGCCACCGGCTCCTGCGGTACCGCTCAGCAGGACTCGTCTGTTGATTCGATGGCCTGGCGATTTCACGATCAATACCCTCTCGATCATCGGGTGGTGGAGGAGCGCGCGCAAGAGCGCCCGGCAACAGAGGCATGGATCAAGAAACACGCCTAGGGCGTGTCTGATGGATCTTCGATCGTGCGGATCAATGCCCAGAAGGCATCCTGCGGCGTTGTCGTCGGTCCGGATAGAACACCGCTATCCGGGCCTCCTCCGCCTTACAGGCCACTTTCTGGATCATCGCCCACATCGACCAACATCCATCAGACACGCCCTAGAAGCGGCGCACGCACCAGGGACGCGCGCCGCTGTATCCGTGTGGTGGATCAGGCTGATCCGTTGCCGAGGCCGGAGCCACCGCTGACGTCGAGAATCTGCCCGGTGATCCATCGGGCTTCCTCCGAGGCCACGAACGCCACCAGGCCGACCACGTCATCAGGCGTGGCGATGCGGCCGAACGCCGCGTAGCGCTCGACCCTGGCCCGCATCTCGGGGATGGCCAGCCACGGGTTGAAGTCGGTCTCGACGATGCCGGGCGCGACCGCGTTCACCGTGATGCCGCGGGGAGCGAGCGCCTCGGCCAGCGTCAGGGTCAACGTGTTGATCGCGCCCTTGGACGCGGAGTAGGCGGCCACGAGGGGCATCGCGATCCGGGCGGTGGCGCTGGACAGGTTGATGATCCGCCCGCTGTCGCGCAGCCGGCCGAGGCCCTGCTGGATGATAAAAAACGGAGCCTTGACATTGACGGCGAAAAGCCGGTCGAAATCGATTTCCTGCACCTGATCAATCGGTGCCGTCAGGCCGACACCGGCATTGTTGACCAGAATGTCGAGCCCGTCGGCGTACTTGTCGAACTCGGCCCACAACGCAACCGCGTCGTCCGGCACGCCCAGCTCCGTCCGAAAGCTGAATGCCTCGCCCCCCGCCTTCTCGATCGCCGTCACGACGTCCTTCGCGGCTGTCCCGTTGTTGGCGTAGTGCACGCCCACCCGCGCTCCGTCAGCGGCGAGCCGTTCGGCGACAGCACGTCCGATGCCTCTGCTCGCACCGGTGACCAGGGCGGTTTTTCCCGACAATATGCCCATACTCGGCACTGTCCTTTCGCTGTGCGTGTCGATGTCAGTTGATTGCGACTGGCAAGTGCTCATGGCCGCGCTGGACGACCTGGACGCGGAAGGTCGCGTCCCCAGCCAGCGACAGGTCCGGGAAACTTCGCAGCAGAAGCGGAAGCACGACCTCGGCCGACATGTGGGCAAGCGCCGCGCCCAGACAGTAGTGGCCGCCCGCGCTGAAGGTCAGTGCCTGGTTGTCAGGCCGGGCTGGATCAAACATGAGAGGGTTGTCGAATCTGCGAGGATCCCGGTTACCCGCGGCGATGAGCAGCGTGACCGGGGAGTGTGCTGTCACGCGGGCCCCGAAGAAGTCCAGGTCCTCCGCAGCGACCCGGTTCAGGACCTGGACAGCCGGGTCAAACCGCAGCGTCTCCTTGACGAAACTCTCCACGAATTCTGGATTTTCGCGCAGCCGCGCGGCGTGGGCGGGTTGTTCGAGCGCCAGCCTCACCGTGTTGCTCAGTAAATCCTGGGGCGCTTCGGTGGCGGCGACAAGCAGCAGCATAAGATT
>NZ_CAKJTR010000016.1:0-7010 GCF_917627355.1 Protofrankia sp. Cj3
AGTTAAACGGCAAGCTCAGCAACAGACAGGGGTCGATTGATAGGAAATCTTTTCATATACCACTGTACGGTCGCGGTAAGTGCGGACTCCAGGAGATATGGTGCTGCCGCGGGGAAGAGCGTCTGTAGGATTCTGGTGTCCGCCTGCGAGTCACGGATGTCGCCGGGTCGCGACGCAACGTGCTCGATGTCCAGGCGGCGTCCCATTATCCGTTCAAGGATCTTGATGACCGTCAGCAGACTCGTACGGGTCCCGAATGCCAAATTCACCGGGCCGTTGTGGACGACTCGTCGTAGCACGGCATCGGCCAGAATCTCGGCTACCGATCCAACATAGGTGAAGTCCCGTGTCTGCCGACCGTCTCCGTGAACCTGCAGTTTATGCCCGTTGACGGCGGCTTCGACGAATTGTGGGATCACCGCCGCGTATGCGTGCCCACTGGACTGCATAGGTCCGAAGACGTTGAAGAAACGAATCGCGAGAACCGGTAGATCGAAGCAGGATGCATATGAGAGGGCATAACTTTCGGTCGCCAGCTTGCTTACCGCGTACGGACTTAGCGGACGAGGGAGCATGTCCTCTCGTTTTGGCAACTCGTGATTGCCGCCGTAAATTGATGACGAGGAGGCAACCACAACGTGTGCCTGGACCCGGCGTGCGGCTTCGAGAATTCTCAGCGTTCCGGTTACGTTCACCTCGTTGGAGGTGAGCGGATCGGCCAGGGACCGCGGCACGGATGGACGGGCGGCGAGATGGATGATTGCATCGGCTCCGATGACCGCTTTGTCAAGTGCGGCGCGATCCAGGATACTGGCCTCATGGATATCCACCGCGAGCCCATCGAGATTTTCCAGGGCGCCGGTACTCAAATCATCGATTACGGTAACCTCGGGCACGTTTTGTGCAAGAAGTGCCCGACAGAGATTCGCACCTATGAATCCAGCGCCACCGGTCACGACAATCTTCATTACGTCACCTCGATTAGTTCTTGATTTGAGTTCAGATGTCGCATGAAATGATTTAGAGTCCGGTCACCGACGCTCTCGCTGGACTGGACGTGTTCGTGGTCCAAGATGCCTCATATGAATGCCGGTCTAAGAGCTTTTTTTGAATCTTGGGTTCGGACAGTGAGTCGTGTCCAAGCGGTTCTTGGCAAGGCGAAAGGCCGAACCGATACCGGCTTAGTTATATCGGTTTGGCCGAGAACGAATCCAGGAAGTAGTTGGTCGTGGCCCGTCCGGACAAAAGATCTAAAACGGGATCTAAACGTGCCTCGCGATTCGAAGTCAGAACCTTCGACGTACGCTAAGCGTGGCGGATGTTGATATGTCTTCATGGCAACGCCGGAACTGTGTGGCCGTTTCAATTGTTATTGACTCTGATCTTCGCGCGAATATTCCCCATCGCACGCCAGAGCTTGACGCTGCCTCTCTTGTTGTTACCGCGCTCCTTGAGTAGCTGTCGAAAAAGGCTATCGTTTCCATCCCATATGGCCTGTCGGTCGAATTCGCGTCGGACTCTTTTTTGTCCGTTTTGTCCCATTCGCTGGGCAAGCTCCGGATCTGCGAGAAAACGGCCCAGGGCATCAGCGAGGGCGGCGGAGTCCGTTGGTTTGACGATGTATCCAGTCACACCGTCGACTACTGAGTCGATCGCTCCGGTGGCACTCGTAGTGACAACCGGACGCCCTGCGGCAGCTGCTTCGAGGGAAACGCCCGGAAATCCCTCGCGGTAGGTGGGCAGTGCCAGCACGTCCATTACATGGTAGGTCGCTGCGGTGTCAGTCAACCAGCCTGCCTGAATCACGCCGGGTGCGGTCAGTGTCGAAGCGACGCTGGCTGGCAGGGGATCATCGGGATCCGGCTCGCCTACTAGCAGGAGAAGCAGGCCGGGGAAACTCCGCTGGAGGAGTCGGTGTGCGGCGAGCAGCTCCACGATACCCTTGTCACCAGTAAGCCGGCCCACGAAGCCAATCACTTTTGCATCTTCGGGAATTCCGAATTTTTTACGAAGCAGGCTGGCGGCCTGTAGGAGCTCTTCGGTAGCAGAAAAATGATTACTATTGATTCCATTGGATGTACCGCTACCTAGGAGAACCCCTTTTCCGCGAGGCAGCAGACGTAGTCGCCGCGCTTCCTGCAGCAAGCTTGGGCTTACACAGAGGACTCGGTGCGCACTGAGGCACGCTACCCGTTCCGCGCTCCACAACACTGCTCGCTTCAGCCCGGTCGCGGTTTCCAGCCGTAGGCCGTGCAGTACGTAGACGCGGCAGGGAACGCCTGCAACGACGGCAGCGAGCCCACCGAGCAACCCGGCCTTGGGGGTTCCGATTTTTGTGATCGTAGGACGTTCTTTTCGTAGGATGCGAGTGATTGCGATGAGCGCCCGCAAGTCAGCGAGAGGGGCGATCTGACGTTCCATGTGCACAGGAATTGCATTGATTCCTTCACGTTGGGCGGTCGCCCACAGGGCTGGCCCCGGCGATGAGATCAAAGTGACGGAGTAGCCACGATTCCGCATGTCCGCAAGCTGGCCGCGGAGAAGTATTTGGGCGCTCATGGGAATAGTTACGATAAACACTATTTTTGTAGCGCTATTCGTTTGCGGATGAATCATCTCTGGGCGTCTGGTGCGTGAAATTTTTGTGGCGTTCATATTACTTACGGTAGCGGGCGTCTCATAAAAGCGGGTATCTGGCATCGAGTCTCCATAGTTTTTCTCGGCACGGCCGAGAAAAACGGTTATTCCCAGTCGAAAGGTGGCGATCGTACTGACTGTATTCAGTTGGTATCAAGGCCAACCGCGTCGCGCCATCTTGATGCCCATGCGGCGAACGAATAGTGCTGTTGGACCGCGCTGCGGGAGTGTTTCCCAATTTTCGTACGTTCGGCGACATCCATTGTAAGAAGGGTGAGAATAGCGTCGAACCACTCGTCTTGGGTGGTGCTGGCTGTTCCGCCCAACCGAGCGAGCGCCAGTTGGTTCGCACCAACCGGAGAGCCGACAACTGGGACTCCTGATGCGCCGTACTGAAGGATCTTGTATGCGCATTTTCCGCGTTCGTAGGGTCCATCAACAAGCGGAGCGATGCTGACATCTATATCGACAAGAAGCCGGCCGATATCAAACTGGCTCCAGGGGACCCGCTCTGTTATGGGATCGAGAGAGCCAAGCGACGCGGCGCCGGCGCTAATGATTCGAAGCCGGGCACCTGTCTGGCGGTGAAGCTCAAGAAGCGGACGTTCGACGAGACGAAGATAGCGCTCGGTGCTCGGACTGCCGACCCAGCCGAGCAGGGGCGGATCAGAAACTATGTATCGATTTTTGCACGTATAGGTAACTGGGTCGACGCAACTCGGAATCATGATCACATCATGGCTAAATCCGCATGCCCAGTCCGCGAGAACATCGTTGCCAGCCACCACTCTGTCTGCGGCTCGCACCGCGGCAATACATTTTTTCGGTTTTGGGACGATCCGCCGAATCAAACCTCCGCTGGAGTCCCATTGTAGGGCGTCATCGAAGTCGTAGACCCCGAAGTCCGCAGCCGACAGCAGCTGCCGCTCGAGCTGGCCACGGCTGAAAGGGCTTGCCTCGCGGTGCAGTAAAAGTCGGCCTGATTGCCTCTGGCGCAGCGCACGTGTAGCTCGTTCAGCGCTGGCGACTGCCAGTGGTTGACGTGCCAGTGCGCGGGGCGCTGCGTTGTGCCGGCCGAGATAATCATGTACTTCGGCATCCAGCTGGAGCCACCGCAACCAATCAAGAACCCGTACCCGTGAGCTGCCTCCGCCGGCACCGTAGGGTGTCACAACTCGCAGCTCTGGCCGATTTGATTGAATTAATGTCAAGTATGACTCTCCGTTCGATGAATGCATTGATGAGTTATCTGTAAAATGATTGTGAATGTTGCCTGGAAGTCGAATTTATTAAGAGAAAAACAATTATCCTAACAAGATTGAAAAATATTTCGGCGTAGAATCGTATGTCAGTTGGGGGCTCTGCGGGCTTCTCCTCGATGGTAATTTCTGCAGGCGGGGTGCAGGGATCGATGCTTGCCGTTGTGAATCATAACGTGGCTAGATGGGTACCGTCCGTATTGAACTGCCTGGCGTGGCGGTGGCTACGCATCGATGAGTTGCCCTGTTAGATCCCTATTTGGGATGGGTTACGTCTGGCGTTGGCAGATTTAGAGATCTTGTTTGCATGGCAACCACGGTGTGGGCTTTTGAACGGACTACGCTGTGGCTGTCAGTGCTTCTTCTCAGTGCGCATCGCGCTGATGAGGGAACCGCCTGCTGGCGGCTCTCAAGGTTGGTCGGTGGCGGTCCAAGCGCTGCAAATCGGGGAAGACCGACCCGTTACCCTCGGACGAGTCACGCTGAACAATCAGGATGTTCGGAATTCGGGGGAATTGATGCTTGGTAATTACGCAGGACGTGTCGCTGGCGAGCGTGTTGTGCTGCAATCGGCACAATGATGGAATTTTTTATGTCGACGACCAGGATGCGGCATCGGAAGTTTGACTCAGCTGCGGCGGTGGAGTGTTCGCTAGGTATGTCGGGTCACGCCGATCGAATCAACCGGGTCATCCGGCCGATCGCTTTCGCGGTCGGGTGTCGTACGCAGGCAATCTCAGTGCCGATAGGAGTGATTACGACTGTTTTATTGCTCTGGGTTCTACTAGGCGACGAAATTGCCGCATGGCTTGTCGATCTGCTGTTGCTGTCGATCATTTTTGTCATCGCTCGGACAGCGCTGCTGGCCTGTGCCCTGTGGGCAGAACGTGCCGACGGTGAGCTCACGCGGATCGACGAACTGACTGGGTTGACCAATCGGCGTGGATTTCTGGAGCAGGCGGCATGCCTGCTCACCGATGTGCGGGAACCACCAATGGTGCCCGCCGGGGGCGGCGACCCGTCACCGGACACGCGAAGGCTCAGGCCGTGCGTCGCGCTGATGGTGATAGACATCGATCGTTTTAGTGAGATCAACAGTGCCCTCGGCTACGAGTACGGCGATCGTCTGCTGGTCGCGGTGAGCCGGCGGATCAGCGCGGTCCGACGCCCCGGGGATCTGATCGCGCGGATCAGTGGGGACGAGTTCGCGGTGCTGCTTCACGGGCTGGAAGCCGAGCGCGCGCGGCAGATGGTCACCGATGCCGCGATCGATGTACAGGAGGCTCTGGGCGCACCGTTCGTACTGGCCGGCATGCGGGCACCGCTTGAGGTGAAGATCGGTATCGCGTTAGCTCCCGATCACGGTAGCGACATCGGTGCGCTGCTGGGCAGCGCATCCCTGGCTCTCCGGGAGGCGAAGAAGTCCCATGCTGGCCACCGCGTGTATGACACGGGCTTGCCGCGCCCCAGCCCGGCTCGGCTGCGGTTGCGCACTGAGCTTCGTACGGGGTTGCGCAACGGGCAGATCGAACTGCGTTACCAGCCCAAGGTCGATCTACGTACCGGCCGTATCACCGGCATGGAGGCGTTGGTGCGTTGGTGCCATCCTGTCGACGGTGTCCGCTCGCCGCAGCTTTTTCTCCCGGACATGGAGACCGTTGGCCTGATGCCGGCGCTGACCGCGTTCGTCCTTCGGACCGCGTTGGCCGAGTGCGCACGGTGGCGCGCCGGGGGCATAGCATTGTCAGTATCGGTGAACGTTCCGGCATCCGTGATCGTCGATGCCGCCTTCGTGTTCGAGGTGCGTGACGCCCTGGGCAAGGCGGCTGTGCCTGCCGCCGCGCTCTGTGTGGAGATCACGGAGGACTCGATGATGACGCGACGTGATCATGCTCAGCGCACACTTACCCGGCTGCGGGCGCTGGGTGTCCGGGTCAGCCTCGACGACTACGGCAGCGGCTACTGCTCCTTGGCCTATCTGCGCGACCTTCCAGCCGATGAGCTCAAGCTCGACCGGGCACTCCTGCGGGAGGTCGAATGGGATGCCGCAGCTGCGGAGATCATTCGTTCGACCATTGCCCTGGCGCACGCGCTCCGCCTGCGGATAGTCGCCGAAGGCGTCGAGACAATCCGGCTGTGGGCGCTGTTGGCAGCTTGGGGATGCGACGAGGTGCAGGGTTATTTCGTCGCCCGGCCAATGGCTGGTGATCAGGTTCTCCCCTGGCTGCGCCAGTGGGCTGGCCACACTCGGTTGCCCCAGACTGCGATCACTTTGGGCGTTGGCGCGCCGGTAGGGGACGGCTACTCATGCGCACGGCGCGGGTCAACAGTTGCAGCGGCTGTGCCAGCGCGGCGCTGATCTGCTCGGCGCAGGACCGGAACACCTCGATCGACGATCCGATCGGATCGTCGATGTCATCGTCGGTGGGCCGCTCGGGCCGGTTCAGGCCCCGGCAGCCCACCGCGCGGGCAACCAGGGCGTTACCACATCCCCGGACAACATCCACCGTGGTGTCCGAGAGGGTGATCTCGCTAGGGGTGATGCCGGCGGTCAGCCGGGCGAACTCCCGTAGCGTAAAGGTACGGCGCAGAATCTTCGGCACCATCGTCACAACGATGCTGCGGTGCTCGCGCTCCGCACATAGCACCAGGTCAGCGCTGCTCAGCATGGCAGCGTCAACACGGCGCGCGGTGAAGCCGTCTGGGGAAAGGCCTCGTTCGGCAAGGAGCGTCGTGGTGGCGTGGTGCATGTGCGCGCCGTCAAGGGCGCGGGTACCGGCGCTGCGAACGGTCACGGAACTCGCGTAGGGACCCAGGCCGGCCTGGAGCGCCGCGACGGCGAGGTACTCCGCCATGGGTGACCGACACAGATTGCCCGTACAAACCATCAGAACGTGCCATGGTGGCGCCACATCGTCCGCCGATCCTTCGAGCCCAATATTCGTACAGTGTCAAACTACTTTTTGTAGTGAAAATATTACTATCTATGTTGTCGACGACCCATCGTGGCGCGCTCTGGCTTGAGTGGCAACTGAGAGTAGGCATGTTGTTGCGACACGTGCCACGACACTCTTTTGGATAAGGGTTCGTTCTGTCACACTCCGTATGTGAATA
>NZ_CAKJTR010000016.1:7347-10856 GCF_917627355.1 Protofrankia sp. Cj3
GTTGCGGAAAGTTGGTTGTCGTTGGCCAGGGCTATGTGGGCCTGCCGTTGGCGATGCGGGCGGTCGATGTCGGCTGGTCGGTCGTCGGGATCGAGATCGACGAAGGACGGGTCAAACGGCTCGGCATCGGCGAGTCGTACGTGGAGGACATCCCGGACTCGATCGTGGCCGCCGCACTCGAAAGCGGTCGTTACCATGCGTCGTCCCACTACGCGGACGCCGCCGGGTTTGACGTGGCTGTCGTGACGGTTCCGACGCCGCTGCGGGACGGCGTTCCGGACCTGTCCTATATCGAGAGCGCCGGGCGCAGCCTCGGTGCGCAGCTGGTGGCCGGGGCGACCGTGGTGCTGGAGTCCACGACGTACCCGGGCACCACCGACGAACTGTTCGGGCCTCTGCTGGAGGAGTCCTCAGGGCTGGTCGCCGGGGACTCGTTCTTCCTCGGATACTCGCCGGAGCGGATCGACCCGGGTAATCCGACCTGGAACCTGGTCAACACCCCGAAAGTAGTCTCGGGGATCGACGCGGCGTCGCTGCGGGCCGTACGGGAGTTCTACGACACCCTCGTCGAACGGACCGTGCCGGTGGCGTCCATCCGTACGGCGGAACTGACCAAGTTGCTGGAGAACACCTTCCGGCACGTCAACATCGCTTTGGTGAACGAGCTGGCGATGTTCGCCCACGAACTGGGGGCCGACGTCTGGGAGGCCATCGAGGCGGCGTCGACCAAGCCGTTCGGCTTCCTGCGCTTCACCCCCGGTCCCGGCGTCGGCGGGCACTGCCTGCCGATCGACCCGTCCTACCTGTCGTGGCGGGTGCGGCGCAGCCTCGGGCGTAGCTTCCGGTTCGTGGAGCTCGCCAACGATGTGAACGACAACATGCCCGACCATGTCGTGCGCCGGGCCGTGGAGATGCTCAACCGTCGGCGCATGGCTGTGAACGGCAGCCGGATCCTCCTGCTGGGGCTGGCCTACAAGAAGAACACCAGCGACACTCGGGAGTCCTCGGCGGTGCGGGTCGCCGCTCTGCTCGCCGCTCTCGGCGCGGACGTGCGAGCCGCGGACCCTCATGTCGACGACTCCTGCCTGCCGTCGGGCGTGGCCTTTGTCGAGGCGGACGCCCAGGAACTGGCCGCCGCCGACCTGGTCGTAGTCCTGGTCGATCACGATGCCTTCGAGCGGGGCCTGGTGGCACGCAACGCCCGCGCTGTTCTCGACACCCGCTGTTGGCTGCCGTCGCGGCGCTCCGGAGGCCATGATGATGTTGAGGTTGCCGGGGCTGATGTTGTCCTCCTGTGACGAGCGGTCCCCGTCCCGGCCGTCGGGTGGGTCGCTTGCGCGTTGGCGGCGCCGAGTGCGCCGACCGGCTGGTGGTACTCGCCTCGTCGCCGGTCAGGCCGCGTGAGCGCCGCCCGGCCACGGACGGTGCTCCACGTCGTCGACACCGTGAACCGGAGTGGTCTGCTGCCGCGCACCGTCGAGCTGATGAGCCGGCTCGATCCGACTGAGTTCCGGCTGGTGTTCTGCGCCCTGGCCGGCGGACCGGGAGCGTTTGATCACGAGATCCGCTCGCTCGGGGGACAGGTGTACCACTGCCGGCTCGGCCCGTCCTTCCCGCGTGCTTTCTTCCTGTTGCTTCGCCAACTGCGGCCGTCGGTAGTCCACTCGTGGGCGCGGACATCCACCGGGACTGTGCTCGGGCTCGCCCGGATGGCCCGGGTGCGGCGGCGCGTCGCCCATCTCCACGACAGCCTGGGCGGGCGGGGCAGCGGCCCGGTGACGTGGCTGGGGCGCGCTGTCGACCGAAGCCTGATTGACGCTGGCGCGACCGATCTGCTGGCGGTGTCCGAGACCACCATCCGCAGGTTCTGGTGTTCCCAATGGCGGGCCGACCCGCGCTGCCGGGTGATCTACGACGGATTGGCGGTCGAGCCGTTTGGCGTTGCCATCGCGGCCCGGCGGCGAGCGCTGGAGGCCGCGCCGGCGGGCGTCGACATCCCGATCACCATGCTTCACACCGGACGGCTCGCGACGAACGACACGGGCCGGCTTCGCCCGGTGGAGATCCTTGCGGCGCTCAGCGCCCGCGGGGCCGACGCCCGCCTGCGGCTCGTCGGGCCTCAGGAGCCCGCGGAAACCGCGGCGCTGCTCGCCGCCGCGGTCAGGCATGATGTCCGCGATCGTGTCGAGCTGCTCGGGGAACGCGACGACATCCCGCGGCTGCTGGTCGCCGCGTCCTTGTTGCTGGTCACCTCCGACCGCGAAAGCCTGCCCAGCGCTGTGCCGGCAGCCTGCGCGGTGGGCACTCCCGTGCTGTCCGCGGACCTGGCCGGCGTAGGGGAGATCTCTCGGCTCCTGCCAGGGATCACCATGCTGCCGTTGTCCGCCGCGGACGGGCTCTGGGCCGACGCCGCGCGGGCGCTGACCGACGTCCCGCCATCGCTGGACGATCGACGGGCCGCGCTGCGGCACTTCGTCCGTTCACCGTTCACGATCGAGAACTGGCAGCGGGAGCTGACCGCGATATGGTCCGGGTCGCTTTCCACAGCCCTTCCAGCACTGCGCGGAAAGTCATGATCAAATGATATTTGATCATGATTGAGAATGTCTGCTGGGGGAATTCATAGGGATGCGGCAGGGGGTTTTCCGCAGACCATTTTAGCCGTTGTCGGATATCTATTAAAGCCGTCCACGGAACGGCCGATGAACGTTTATCGGCAGGTTTTCCGGGTTGGGCTGGCGTACTGGCTGGGCCGTCACCACGTTCTTCTGTTCTTCCTTTTCCTTTTTCTTTTCGAGTTCGCAGCCGGTTGCCGAGGCGCGGCGGCACAAGTCGTTACGACCGGGGGCTGTCGCCGTAACTTGTGCCGCCGCACCCGCTGAAAGGTACCGGCGGCCCCCACCCCGGTGGGGTGAGTGGGGACGGAGGCGGGGACCGCCGATACCCGTTCGACCTCGGTGGCCAGGGCACGGTTAGCCGGCCACCGAGGAGCTTGTAGGCGTCCTCCGGCCGAACCGAAGACGGCGCGAAAAGGGCCAATATCGCGCCGCCCTCGGCCGGCCGGAGGCGGGAGAAACGATCTCGCGTCCAGCCCTCTTCCGCATGTTTCCAGCGGCGGTTGGTGGCTGAACTGTTTGGCAGCTTAGGGCGCTTCAAGCACGTGCGTCTACTCCCAGTTAGGCGACATCCGTCCCAGCGGAATGTGGTTCGCCCGCTGACCGCCGAGCCCTGAAATTACCGCGCCGCGCCGCATACGAGCGAGGCGATTCGCTGTCCACGGAGCTGCCCGTGTATGAATTCTCGGTTCGCCCCGGCGTATCGCTCATTTTCCGGTACCGGTCCGCCGAAATACATTCGAGACGGTATCGCCGAGGTGAACTCCGCCCTGCCTGGAATACCGGTCCGTGCCACCGGCGCCACCGGAGCCGGGGCCGGGGTCGGGGCGACGGCCCACCCGCGCCGGTGCCGGTATGGCCGTGCCGGCATCGACGCGACGCGGTGAGCCGCGG
>NZ_CAKJTR010000016.1:11264-20470 GCF_917627355.1 Protofrankia sp. Cj3
CTTGGGTCGCAACGGTGGCCGGGGTGTGACCCATACGGATCCGGCAGGCACCGGTCTGGATCAATCCGGGGGCCGTCGTGCCCATGCCACTTCCGGCCGTCCTGTCGGGAGCAGCGCGGATGGCCGCTGGAGAGAGCGCGCCGTACCCGGACGGCAGGCGTGGAGGTATCGAAAATCGTTACGCTGCGTAAATGAAAATCTTGTGCTTCGCGAAACTATGAGCCAGGTCGGCACAAGCGCGATCCAGCCAGCCGGTAGTCCGACAAATCTGGAAAAAGCGCTAGGTAAGCAGCTCATGGGCGCGCCGGGCGCCGATCTGTGAGGAGGCCAACAGCGATCCGGCCGGATAGCGGCCGATGATGTCCGAAGTCGTTAGGCTCACTGCGACAACAGAAAGCACATGACGGCAGAGAGGTTCCCTGACGTGGTTACGCGAGTGGGTGTCAACGGCTTCGGCCGTATCGGCCGCAACTTCTGGCGGGCGCTTCAGGCGAGTAAGCGTAACGACGTACAGATCGTCGCGGTCAACGATCTTACTGATAACAAGACCCTTGCTCACCTCCTGAAGTACGACACGACGCTGGGTACGCTGGCGGAGGCGGTCAGTGTCGGCGATGGTGGGATCAAGGCCGGTGACAGTTTCATCAAGGTGCTCTCCGAGCGTGATCCGGCGGCGCTTCCCTGGGGCGATCTCGGGGTCGATGTGGTTGTCGAGTCCACCGGCCGGTTCACCTCGGCCGACGACGCGCGCAAGCACGTCCAGGCGGGCGCGAAAAAGGTCATCATCTCCGCCCCGGCCAAGGGCGAGGACCTCACCGTGGTCATCGGCGTGAACGACGACGTGTACGACCCGGCGAAGCACACGATCCTGTCGAACGCGTCATGTACGACCAACTGCGTCGCGCCGCTGGCCAAGGTCCTTGAGGACGCCTTCGGCATCGAGCGCGGCCTGATGACGACCGTGCACGCCTACACCAACGACCAGGTCATCCTCGACTTCCCGCACTCGGACCTGCGTCGTGCCCGTGCCGCCGCGCAGAACATCATCCCGACGACGACCGGCGCGGCCAAGGCGACGTCCCTCGTCCTGCCGCAGCTCAAGGGCAAGCTGGACGGCCTGGCCATGCGGGTGCCTGTCCTTGACGGCTCGGTGACGGATCTGGTCGCGACCCTCAAGCGCGAGGTCACGATCGAGGAGGTCAACGCGGCCTACCGGGCGGCGGCCGACGGCGCGCTCAAGGGCATCCTCGTCTACACCGAGGATCCGATCGTCTCCTCCGATATCGTCGGCACGTCGCCCTCGTGCACTTTCGACTCGCTGCTCACCATGGCCAGCGGCAACCAGGTGAAGGTCATCGGTTGGTACGACAACGAGTGGGGTTATTCCAACCGTCTGGTGGATCTCACCGCTCTCGTTGGCGGACGTCTTCAGTGACCATGGCACGATCATGAATTATCCGCGCGTGCGGCCCGTGCGCCGATCCGGGGGTCCGGATGGGCTGACGTGGGAGGTTTCGACAACTTTCGCGTGTTTTTGGAAACCCTGGAGCAAACGGCGTGAGAATGATTGACGATCTGCAGGTCGACGGGCGCAGGGTTCTCGTCCGCAGCGACCTGAATGTTCCGCTGGACCGGTCCGGGGACACTCCCCGAATCACCGATGACGGGCGGCTGCGCGCGAGTGTTCCCACCATCCGCGCGCTGCTGGACCGCGGTGCCCGGGTGGTCGTCTGCTCCCACCTGGGGCGTCCCAAGGGCATGCCGGACCCGGCGTACTCGCTCGCCCCGCTCGTCGGGCGGCTCGCGCAGCTGCTTGGGCGGCCGGTCACGTTCGCCGGTGACGGCGGTGGTGACATCGCGGGGCCGTATGCCCAGAAAGTCGTCTCCGAACTCGGCGACGGTGAGGTCGCTCTCCTGGACAACCTGCGTTTCCACCCCGGCGAGACGAGCAAGGACCCGGCGGTACGCGCCGCGTTCGCGGACCAGCTCGCCGGCCTGGCCGAGTGCTATGTCGGCGACGCCTTCGGCGCCGTCCACCGGGCGCACGCCAGCGTCGTGGATGTGCCCGCAAGGCTTCCGCACGCCGCCGGAGCGCTGGTAACCAGCGAACTGAAGGTGCTGGCGGCCCTCACCGGGTCTCCGGCTCGTCCCTACGTGGTCGTCCTCGGGGGCTCGAAGGTCAGTGACAAGCTCGCGGTGATCCGGGCGCTGTTGCCGAAAGTCGACGCTCTCCTGGTCGGCGGCGGGATGTGCTTCACCTTTCTCGCGGCGCGGGGACACGCCGTCGGCGGTTCGCTGCTGGAAGCAAGCATGATCGATACGTGTAAGGAGCTGTTGGGCGAGGGCGGGGACAGGATCGTGCTGCCCACCGACGTGGTGGTGGCCGAGGAGGTCTCGGCCGACGCGGTCACCGCGGTGGTCCAGGCCGACGCCATCGCCGACGCGCAGAAGGGCCTCGACATCGGCCCGGCGTCGGTGGCGCTGTTCGCCAGCCGGCTGCGCGGTGCCCGCACCGTGTTCTGGAACGGTCCGATGGGCGTGTTCGAGCTCCCGCCGTTCGCGGCCGGTACTCGGGGCGTGGCTGAGGCCATTGCCGGGGTCGACGGTCTGACCGTCGTCGGTGGAGGGGATTCGGCCGCCGCTGTCCGTACTCTTGGTATCCCCGAGGATTCTTTCAGTCATATTTCCACGGGGGGTGGTGCCAGCCTCGAGTATCTGGAGGGTAAGGTCCTGCCCGGTCTCGCGGCCCTGGAGGCATGATGGCGATCGACAAGCAAGCCGGCGACGGCAGGAAGCCGCGCGGCAGCGGGCGGCAGGCGCTGATCGCGGGCAACTGGAAGATGAACCTGAACCACCTCGAGGCGATCGCGCTCGTCCAGAAGGTGGCTTTCGACCTGAAGCCAGCCGAACTGGACAACGCCGAGGTCGTTGTCCTGCCTCCGTTCACCGACCTGCGCAGTGTCCAGACCCTCATCGATGGTGACAAGCTTGCCATCGGTTACGGCGCCCAGGATCTCTCCCCGCACGGTTCCGGCGCCCATACCGGTGACATCAGCGGTGCGATGCTCGCCCGGCTGGGCTGTGGCTACGTGGTGGTCGGCCACTCCGAACGCCGCGCTGACCACCATGAGGACGACGCGCTGGTGGCGGCCAAGGCGCGGGCCGCCTACAGCCACGGCATCACCCCGATCGTGTGCGTGGGGGAGCCCGAGACGGTCCGGGCGGCGGGCAGCCATGTCACCCACGTTCTCGACCAGATCGACGGTTCGCTCGACGGGATCACCCTGGAACAGGCCCGCACGCTGGTCATCGCCTATGAGCCGGTGTGGGCGATCGGCACCGGGCGGACCGCCTCCGCGCAGGACGCACAGGACATGTGCGCCGCGATCCGGGGGCGGCTCGCCAAGCACTTCGGCGCCGCGGCCGCCGCTGTCATCCGCATTCTCTACGGCGGGTCGGTGAAGGCGTCGAACGCGCCGGAACTGTTCACCCAGCCCGACGTGGACGGCGGTCTCGTCGGCGGCGCGAGCCTGGACGCGGCGGAGTTCGCGGCGATCGTCCGCAGCGCGCCGCCGAGCTGAGTCCTGAGTCCTGAGTCCTGAGAACGGACGGGCGGGGCAGGCGGGACGGGCGGACGAGCCACTGCGCGGCAGGTGGCCTGATCCGGGTGTGCTTGGGTGGCTCCGGTGGCGGGACGCGCTCCCGCCGGGAAGGGGCTCAGCTCAGACCATGCGACGCAAGCATGCGCTCACCCGGGTCGGCACCGTCGTGGCTGTCCTCGGTCTTGCCTCGGTCGCCTGCACAGACGCGGGACGCCACGGGCAGGTCTCGCCTGCCCCGCTGGTCCCGCCCGCCGCGATCAGCTCCAGGACCATCGCGCCGTCGGATCGGACCGGCGGGACGCTGCGGGTGGCGGCGACTACCGACTGCGACTCCTGGGACCCGCAGCGGACCTCGGCCGTCCGGTGCTGGAACCAGCAGCGGTGGATCTCCCGCCAGCTGGTGACCTACAGCGTGGGCGCCGGCGTCGCGAAGCTGGCCGGAGATCTCGCCACCGACGTGCCGACGTCCAAGGACCTGCGTACCTGGACCTACACCATCCGCGCGGGGCTGGCGTTCGAGGATGGCACACCGATCACGTCCAAGGACATCAAGTACGGGATCGAGCGGGCGTTCGCCACGGACGTGATCACCGGCGGTCCAGGTGAGGTCGTGAAGCTGCTCGCGGACGACAACGCCCCCTATCCGGGGCCCTACAACGATCCGGACCCCGATCGCCTCGGTCTCGCCTCGGTGATGACTCCGGATGACCTGACCATCACGTTCCGGCTGAACCGGCCGTTCGCGGACTGGAACCTCGTGATGGCCTCACCGGTCTCAACCCCGGTGCCACGGGCGCACGACACCGGCGCGGCCTACGGCGCGCGGCCGGTCGCCTCGGGGCCGTACAAGATTGAGAACTACCGTCCGGGTGAGTCCATCACCCTGGTACGCAACCCGAGCTGGAGCCCGAAGAGCGACCCGAACCGGTCCGCCTTCCCGGATCGCGTCGTGGAGCGGATGGGGCTTACCGCGGCTGACATCGACAACCGCATCCTGACCGACCAGGTCGACGTCGCCGCGGCGCAGACCGGGGTGGGAGCCCAGGCCGCGGCCCGGATCGTCGCGAACCCGAGCCTGCGGGCGGACCGCACTATCGAGGCGCCCACGGGCATCCTGCGTTACCTGGCGGTGGTGACCAGGACCGCTCCTTTTGGCAACATCCACTGCCGCGCCGCCGTGGCCTGGGCACTGGACAGGCAGGCCCAGCAGAGCGCCCGGGGAGGCCCGATCATCGGCGGGGACATCGCCGGGACGATGCTCACGCCGCCGGTGCGTTACTACTCCTGGTTTGATCTCTTCCCGAGCCCCGGCGGTACCGGCGACCTTTCCAGGGCCAGGGCGGAACTCGCGGCCTGCGGCCAGCCCGCCGGCTTCGCGACGACGCTCGTCACCGGGCCGGACCCGCTGGACGCCGCACAGGCCGAGGCGCTCCGTGTCTCGCTGGCCCGGGTCGGTATCACGGTCACCGTCAGCGTTGTGGATGATCCGCAATACCCCGCCGCGGTGATCGGGACACCCGACCGTGCGCACGCCATGAACTACGGCCTCATACTGACTGCCCGGCAGGGTGACCGGCCAGCACCGTACGCCTTTCTCAGCCCGCTCGCCGATGGGCGTGAGATCCGTCCCCAGCACAACCTCAACCTCGCCGAGCTGGATCAGCCCGCGATCAATGCGGACCTCGACCGCGCCATCCAGACGGTGGACGAGGATGACGCGGCCGGCATCTGGACGGCGCTGGACCGGGCGGTCGTCGCGTCTGGTGCCTACATCCCGTTGCTCTATGATCGGGCACTCAACGTCTACAGCGATCGGCTCACCAACATCCGCTACTCGTCAGCTTTCATGATGGTGGACCTCACCTCGCTCGGCGTCGTCCCGTAACGAGCAGCTGTCTGGACGGTCATCGCCCGGGCAGCCGGGGACATGGCGTGCCGTTCATACGACCGGGACGCCGTGATGTAACTTGGCACGATTGTTGTACCTCCACTGGAGGCGCGATCATGGTCTTTCGCGCGCCTGGTGAGGCCTCACAGTGACGGCTGGATGACGACGGCGCGGGAGCAGGTCTAAGAGATGACTGTTGGGCTGTCCATTGCCCTGATCATCACGAGTGTGCTGCTGGTGCTCCTCGTGTTGCTGCACCGGGCCAAGGGGGGTGGGCTGTCCACGCTCTTCGGCGGCGGTGTGTCCTCCTCGCTCGGGGGTTCTTCGGTCGTGGAGAAGAACCTTGATCGATTGACGATCGCCGTCGCGCTGATCTGGATTACCTCCATCATCGGCCTGGGCCTCCTTCTCAAGGAGTGAGCGGCCCTGGACGGACACGAACGCCGGCCTTGACGCTGATCGTCTGCCTGGTCGTGCTCTTCGGGGCTGCCGCGGCATGCGCCGAGGGTGGTCCCGGGCCGGTGCGGGTGACGCCGGTCACGACCACGGTCACCTCCGAGCCGACGGACAAGCCCGGCGGAACGCTGCGCCTGGTCGGCGCCACCATGCCCACCGGTGACCCCGGCTGGGCGGCTGACCCCGCTTCGAGGATGCTGGTACGGCTGGTATCGCGCCAACTGTATTCCTACCGCGCGAGCACTGACCCGGTCTTCGCCGCGGCACCCCAGCCGGATCTGGCGGTTGGCCCCCCTGAGATCAGCGAGGGCGGGAAGGTCTACACGGTCGTCCTGCGTTCCTCGGTGCGCTGGGACACCCCCGGCTTCAGGCGGGTCACCGCGACCGATGTCGCCCGCGGCATCAAGCGGTTGTGCACCCCGCCGAAGCCTTCGCCCATGCGGGGGTACTTTGCCGCCACCGTGACGGGTTTCGCCGTCTACTGTGACGATCTCGCGCGGACTCCGGTGGCTGGCGCGCGTGACTTCATCGAGCATCGCGACATCAGCGGTGTCCAGGTCATCGGCGATGAGACCATCGAGTTCCACCTGCTTGCGCCGGCCTCCGACTTTGCCGATGTCCTGGCCCTGCCGGCGGCGGCCCCGGTACCGCAGGAGGCTTTGGCATACCCGCCGGATTCGTCGGGCTACCTGGAGCACCTCATCTCCGATGGCCCTTACCATTTCTCGGCGGCCGTGAACGACGAGGCCTACCGGCTCTCCCGTAACCCGGCCTGGAGCGCGTCATCGGACGGTGTTCGCCCGGCACTTGCCGACCATGTCACGCTACGCATCAACATGGACGCCGCCACCGCCCAGGCTGAGATCGAGTCCGGGCGGGCTGACCTGGCTCTCGACAGTCCCGTACCCGCCGCGGAGGTGGCGGGGCTGGACGCCCGGGCGGACGGTCGGCTGTCCACCGACGGCCCGGGATCCGTCGTGTCGCTCACCGTGGGGCTGCACGGCCCGGCCGCCGCCGCCCTGCGGGTGAGCGCCGTCCGGGTGGCGCTCACGTACTGCGTGGACCGCGCGGCCGTCGCGGCGGCTCTCGGCGGGCCTGTCACGGCCACCGCGACCGCGCAGTTGCTGCAGGCCCCCATGGCCGGCTACCAGCCTCGGGATCCCTTCCCCACGCTCGGCTCGACCGGCGACGCGACCCGTTGCCGGGAGGGCGCGCGGAGCGCGCCTGGCGGTCCGCTGACCGCGCTGACCCTGCTCACCACCGATTCGGCCGCGGCCGCGGGCGTGGCGTCAGCGCTCCGGGATGGTTTCGCCCGCGGGGGCGTGGCACTGCGCGTCATCGCGGTGCCCGCCGTCGACTATCCTTCGCGCGCCATGGCGGCCACCGAAAGCCAGTCCTGGGACCTCGCCCTGGACACCGTGACGCCACAGTGGTTCGGCAATGCCGGGCGCACCGTGTTCCAGCCCATGCTGGAGCCGGCATGGTCGGGGCCCCGACCGGCCGATGGCGGATACCGTAATGAACAGATCACCTTGTTGCTGCACAGCGCCCTCGCCGAGCGTGATGCCGCCACCGCCAACACCCGCTGGGGTGATCTGGAACGGGAGCTGCTCACCGATGCCGCGGTTATCCCGTTGGCTGTTACCGTGGTGCCGCGTATGCACAGCGTTAACGTTCGTGGTTTCGTACGGCTGGGCTCGCTCGACAACGGTGATCCCACCAGCGTATCTATGGGCATTGCGTGAGAAGTGCGCTTACAGTGACCTGAAACCGTCGTGCGGATGACCGGCGGTGGTGGGTGCGACGAGGTCGGCCCATCTCGTCTTACACTCGGTCAGGCCGAACCGGCAGGCGCTGGGGGCCGGGTCCGGAGTCAACCAGCGGGACGAGACAAAGGAGTAGACGGACCGTGGCAGGTGGTAACGCCATCCGAGGAAGTCGGGTAGGAGCGGGACCAATGGGGGAGGCTGAACGGGGCGAGACCGCCCCGCGGCAGCGGATTTCCTTCTGGTGCGCCAATAATCACGAAACCAGGCCGTCGTTTGCGGCGGAGGCCGCGATTCCAGAGACCTGGGACTGCCCAAGCTGCGGCTTCCCGGCGGGCCGCGACCGTGACAACGTGCCCGCGCCGCCGAAGACCGAACCGTACAAGACCCATCTCGCCTACGTCCGGGAGCGGCGTAACGAAAAAGACGGCGAGGCGATCCTGGCCGAGGCCCTTGCCAAGCTGCGGGGCGCCGTTTAGAGGCTCCGGCAACAGGGGTGTGGGTCAAGGAGCGGGGCTGGGGTCCGTGCCCCAGCCCCACGGCGCCGCGGCGGCCCTGCCTGACCGTGGAGTTCCGGCCGTGGCACCGGTCGCGGCGTTCGTCGATCGGTACCACGCGGCCCCGGCTGTTGTGACGCCAATTTGGTGATCTTGGTTGACGTGTGCCGTCTCGACAACCTACCGAGCCGGCGCCGTGGCGCGTGGTGCCGGAACCTCGGCTGCCGCGGCGCGGTCCAGCAGCCACAGCGTCCGCTCCCGGCCCTGGGCGCCCGCGGCCGGGATCTCTGGGGGGTAGGCGCCCGAGAGCGCTCGCGCCACCGCGGCGGTCTTCGCGTCCCCTGCGGCGAGCAGCCAGACCTCACGGGCCGCCCGGATGGCGGGGAGTGTGAGGGTGATCCGGACCTGCGGCGGTTTGGGGGAGTCGGGGACGGCGACGGCCGTCGCGGTGGCGTGTACGGCTGGGGAATCCGGAAAGATCGACGCTACGTGGCCGTCCGGCCCGATGCCGAGCAGCAGCACGTCGAAGGAGGGGGCGGCGATGTCCGCGCCCGGCGGGGCGTGTTCGGCAAGCAGCTGTGCGTAGGTGGCCGCGGCCGCGTCGGCGTCGGCCGCGCTGTCCGGATCGCTCATCGCGAAGACCCGAGCCGGGTCCAGGGGCAGCGCGTCGAGCAGCGCCGCCCGTGCCTGGCCGTCGTTACGGTCGGGCGAGCCGAGGGAAACGAACCGCTCGTCCCCCCACCACACGTCGACCCGCCTCCAGTCGACCGTCTGGACGGCCGGACTGCCGCGCACCGCCCGCAGCGTCGCCACGCCGATACCGCCACCGGTCAGCACCACCGACGCGGTGCCGCGGGCGGCCTGCGCGTCCGCTAGGCTGATAATCATCCTGGCGGCTGTCGCGGCGGCGAGCAGGCTCGCGTCGGGGTGGATGATGACCTCGGCAGCCGCGCCCATCAGCCCGCCGCCCCCGCGATCGTGCCTGTCTTCCGTGTGA
>NZ_CAKJTR010000016.1:20833-26232 GCF_917627355.1 Protofrankia sp. Cj3
GGGCTGTCCACGCTGCTCGCCATCGGGTCGCGCCAGATGTGCTCGCGCACCGGGGAACGAGCTGCCAGCCCCTTGACCGTGCTCCAGGCGGCCAGCGCATCCGCGTAGGGCCCGTCGTGGTCAAGCCTGCGCAGCTCCTCGGCCAGCAGATCGCCGAGACCGCGTTCGGCCAGCGGCACGGCCCGGTCGGGCTGGCCGGGCCGTTTCAGCACAGCGGTGCGGGAGTCCTGCCGGGCAACCGTCAGTTCGCCGTCATTAAGATCAAAACGTACTTCGGCAAGCCCGTGGTGCGACTTCGTCTCCACGCTGACCGGTAGGCCCAAACGGTCGGACAGCCACCCGGACAGCAGACAGACGCTGGGGTCGCGGTCGCCGCCGGCAATGGTGGCCGCCCGCGGCCTCTCGGTGAGCGACTCGAAGGCGGCGGCGATCAGGGTCCGCCAGGCGGTCAGCCGCGTCCAGGCGAGGTCGGTGTCGCCGGGGGCGAAGTCCGCCGCCCGCTGGCGCAGCGCGGCGACGGGATCGTCCGCCGCGGACGTGTCGGTGACTCGTCGGTCGGCGAAAACCCCGAGCGGATCGTAAGCGATGTGGTCCGGCGGGACACCGTGCCACCAGGTGATCACTGGCGCGTCCGGTGCCAACAACGGCAGGACCACCGACTCCGCGTGCAGGCTGAGGCGCCCGAACATGCGCATGACCACAGCCTCACCCGGCCCGAGCCGCCCCCCGATGGAGACCTCGGCGTCCAACCGCGAACTGGCGGCGTCCAGCTGGCGCCGGACGACGATGAGCAGCCGGCACGGGTGGGCCGCCGCCGCCGTGGTCGCGGCGCTCTCAGCGACACCGACGTGCTTTTCGTCCACCACGACCACCAGGGTCAGCGCCAGGCCGAAGGCGAGCGCGCCGGCCGAGCGCCGCTCGGCCGCCAACGCCCTGACAACGTCGGAGCCGGTCGTGTCCCACAGGGTCGTCATAGGTCGCCTCCCTGGTCCTTCAGTCCACGGTCCTTCAGAGTCCACGGTCCTTCAGAGTCCACCGGGCGCTCCAGCCGCTGGCGGGGGAGCGATCGCGCTCGCCGGCCTCACGGCCGCCGCCAGCGACGCCCGTCCCGGGCGAGCATCTCGTCGGCGGCGGCCGGGCCCCAGCTGCCGGCCCGGTAGCGGAACGGGACGGTCCTCGCCCAGTAATCCTCCATCGGGTCGATCACCCGCCACGATTCGATCACCTCGGCGTTGTTCGGGAACAGTGTCGCGTCCCCGAGAAGCACGTCGAGGATGAGCCTTTCGTAGGCTTCGGGCAGCGACTCGGTGAACGCCTCACCGAACAGGAAGTCCATGGCGACATCGCGGACCTCCATGGCCGAGCCCGGCACCTTGGACCCGAATTTCAGCGTCACGCCCTCGTCCGGCTGGACCCGGACCACCAGCTGGTTGTGGCCGAGCTCGGTGGTGTCGGTGGTGTTGAAGGGCAGGTGCGGCGCTGGTTTGAACGACACGGCGATCTCCGTCACCCGGCGTGGCAGCCGTTTGCCGGTGCGCAGGTAGAAGGGCACACCAGCCCACCGGCGGGTTTCAATCCCGATCCGGACGGCGGCGTAGGTCTCCGTCCGGGACTCCGCGGGGACGCCGTCTTCCTCGAGATAGCCCTTTACCCGCCGGCCGGCGAGCCAGCCCTGTTCGTACTGGCCGCGGACGGCGTAGCCGGCGAAATCGGCCGGCAGCGAGACCGCCCGCAGCACCTTGAGTTTCTCGTACCGGATGGCCTCGGCGTTGAAGCTCACCGGCTCTTCCATCGCGGTCAGCGCCAACAGCTGCAGCAGGTGATTCTGCAGGACGTCACGGGCCGCGCCGGTTTCGTCGTAGAACCCGGCGCGTGAGCCGATACCGACGTCCTCAGCCATGGTGATCTGGACGGAGTCCACGAAGTGGGAGTTCCAGATCGGTTCGAACAAGGTGTTGGCGAATCGCAGCGCCAGCAGGTTCTGGACGGTCTCCTTGCCCAGATAGTGGTCGATGCGGAATACGTCTTCGGGGGTGAAGACCTCGTCGACCAGCTCGTTGAGCGCGCGGGCCGACTCCTGGTCGTGGCCGAAGGGCTTTTCGACCACGACCCGCCGCCAGCCCCCGGACGCCTCGTTGGATGCCATGCCGGTGCGTTGCATCTGCTTGAGGACGACGGGGAAGGCCGAGGGTGGGATGGACAGGTAGAAAGCCGCGTTCCCCGGGATCCCGTGGGTGTGCTCGAGGTCGAGCAGCGTCTGGGCGAGGGTGTCGAACGCGTGGTCGTCGTTGAACGATCCGGGGACGAGCTTTATCGAGGCGGCAAGGCGCTCCCACACCTCCTCGCGGAACGGTGTCCGCGCCCCCTCCGCCGCGGCCTCCCGGATGATTTCCGCGAAATCGCTGTCGGTCCAGTCGCGCCGGGCGAACCCGAGGAGTACGAAACCCGGTGGCAGCAGGCCCCGGTTCGCCAGATCGTAGACGGCTGGGATGAGCTTCTTGCGGGCCAGGTCACCGGTCACCCCGAAGACCACCAACGCACACGGGTCAGGCAGCCGCGGCAGGCGGCGGTCGCGCGGGTCTCGCAGTGGGTTGGTGTTCACCGTCGGTGTCACCCGAACCCCCTCTGTCCGTCCAGAATCATCGTGGGCAGGTTCAGAACCGTCGCCGGACGGCAACGACGGCAGCAACGGCGGCACCTGTCGCCGCGGGTCCGCAAAGAGCGCCCGAGCCGCCGGCCGCCGCTGGCGGGACGCCTCGCCCCGGGTCAGCCGCCGGCGGCGTCAAGCTGGCCCTCCACCGCCGTGAGCAGCTGGTTCCAGGAATCCTCGAATTTCTCCACGCCCTCGCGCTCCAGCACCTCGACCACGTCGGGGAAGGAGATACCGAGTTCGGTCAGGCGGGCCATCACCGCGCGGGCGTCCTCATAGTACGGTCTGACCGTATCGCCGCTGACCACCCCGTGGTCGGCGAAGGCGTGCAGCGTGGCCTCGGGCATCGTATTGACCGTGCCCGGGGCAATCAGTTCCTTGACATAGATCGTATCTGGCAGTGCCGGGTCTTTCGTGGAGGTCGACGCCCACAGCGGCCGCTGCGGCTTGGCGCCGGCCTTGGCAAGGGCCGACCAGCGCGGGGTCGCGAAGGCCTGCTCGTATCGCTCGTAGGCCAGCCGCGCGTTGGCGATCGCGGCCCTGCCCCGCAGCGCCCGAGCCCCCTCAGTGCCGATTTTTTCCAGGCGGCGGTCCACCTCGCTGTCCACCCGGCTGACGAAGAACGACGCCACCGAGGCGAGGGCGGACAGGTCATGGCCGGCCTGCCGGGCCTGCTCGATGCCGGTCATGAACGCGTCCATGACGGCCTCGTAACGGTTCAGCCCGAAGATCAGGGTGACGTTGACGCTGATGCCCTGGGCGAGGGTGGCAGTGATCGCCGGTAGGCCGGCGAGAGTGGCCGGGATCTTGATGAACAGGTTCGGCCGGTCGACCAGCCACCACAGCGCTCGGGCTTCGGCCAGGGTGCGTTCGCTGTCATGAGCCAGCCGCGGGTCCACCTCGATCGACACCCGGCCGTCCACGCCCGCGCTGGTCTCGTAGGCGGGGCGAAGTACGTCACAGGCGGCGCGGACGTCTGCCGCGGTGATCGCCCGGATGGCCTCACCGACGTCCACTCCGCGGATGGTGAGATCGCGGATCTGCTCGTCATACGCGGACCCGCCGCTGATCGCCTTCTGGAAGATGGTCGGGTTGCTGGTGACGCCGACGACGGCCCGGGTGCGCATCAGCTCGGCGAGGTTGCCGGTGCGTAGGCGGTCGCGGCTGATGTCGTCGAGCCAGACCGCCACTCCGGCGGCGGAAAGCTGGGCCAAGGTGTCGGTCATCGCGGTGTGACGTCCTCTCCACGGGCGTTGGTACATGGTCTGGCACTATCGGGCCGCACCGTACGGGCACGGCCACGCCGACCACCGCGGCGGCAGCTGCGGGCAGGTCGCGGCCTGCCCACGGGGCACCGTCGCGCAGGCCCCGCCGCCGTGCCACCATGATGGCTCTACCCTCTCTCGGTCGCCTCATCCCAGCGTCCGGATACTCGCGGCAGAGTGGGAAAGTTAGCGAGAACACCATCCTTCCGCTACCTCTGTTTGAGAATTTATTCGTCTGATGTGCGCCCGTGGCAGCCTTGGGTGATCGAAGGTCGTGTATTGGCGCTGGTCCGGTGCGTCCTGTACCGCGGTCGTGACCCGAAATTGTGATCTTTTCTGGCCGAATAGTGATCTTGTTTGTCGGTGGGTCGCGTGCCGGGCACGGCATCCGGCAGTTAGACTCCGACACGTCGTAGAACCATGTTGTGAGCCCCGGCCGCGGGGCCTGAGCCTGCGCGGGTGCTCTTCCTCTCCCGCCGATCGCGAGGTCGTCCTGTCCGCCTTGGCCGCGTCCACACCGGTTTCCAGCCTGCCGCAGCGGAACATGCCCGCGCAGCCTGAGCCCGGTGGGCCGGCGGGCCCGGTGAAGTCCCGGCGCCCGGCCGGAGCACTGGCCCGCTCCTACCTCGCCCTGACGAAGCCGCGGATCATCGAACAGCTGTTGATCACAACTGTACCGGTGATGCTGCTGGCCGAACGTGGTCTTCCGTCCCTGTGGCTGGTGCTCGCGACCCTGGTCGGCGGGACCTTCGCGGCGGGCAGCGCGAACACGTTCAACTGCTACATAGACCGCGACATCGACGAGGTGATGGCCCGGACGCGCCGACGGCCGCTCGTCCGGGCAAGCGTCACTCCGGCGGAGGCGCTGCGGTTCGGGATCATGCTCGGGGTGGCCGCCACGGCCCTGTTCGGTTTTGCTGTCAACTGGGTCTCGGCACTGCTCGCCGACGGGGCGATCGTGTTCTATGTCTTCGTCTACACCCTGGGGCTCAAGCGTCGTACCCCGTCCAACATCGTCATCGGCGGCGCGGCCGGGTGCTTCCCGGTGCTCATCGGTTGGTCGGCGGTGACAGGGACGGTCGGCTGGCCCGCTGTGCTGCTGTTCGCCGTGATTTTTTTCTGGACGCCCCCGCACTTCTGGGCGCTCGCCATCAAGTACCGGGACGACTACGCCGCGGCGGGCATCCCCATGCTGCCGGTCGTCGCGTCTGCCGCGGTGGTGACCAGGCGGATGCTCGGCTACTCGTACGTCATGGTGGCCGCTTCCCTGCTGCTCGTCCCCATCGCCCACACGGGATGGCCGTATCTGGCGGTGGCCGCCTCGCTCGGTGGCTGGTTCCTGTTCGAGGCCCACCGGCTGGTCCGCCAGGTCCGCCGGGGCGGGGACATCCAGCCGATGCGGCTGTTCCATATTTCGATCACCTATCTGACGCTTCTGTTCGTCGCGGTCGCGGTCGCGGCGCTCACCGCTTCCTGAGCTGAGC
>NZ_CAKJTR010000016.1:26489-31338 GCF_917627355.1 Protofrankia sp. Cj3
ATCCGACCGGTACCGCGTCGGGTCCGCGCTCGGCCGGCGCGCAGGCGGCCGGCGCACCGGCGGGCGCGTCCGGAGCCGGCCGTTCGACCATCGCGAGCCAGACCCACAGGGTGATCATCCACAGTGCGGTGGCCCCGGCGATGTGCAGTTCCACCAGGCCCACGGGCACACCGGTGAAGTACTGGGTGAACCCGATGCCGGCCTGGGCCAGCACGACGGCGGCGAGCACGGTGGTCGCGCGGACGGCCTCAGCCCGCGCCTCCCCGAGACGGACCGCGAGAACCATTGCGATCATGAGGCCCACCAGCACCATCGCCGCGTCCGCGTGCAGCTGCGCGACATTGGTGATATCGAGCCCGAAGCGTCTGGCCTGGGCCGAGTCCCCGCTGTGCGGGCCGGTGCCGGTGACCACCGTGCCGAGCAGCAGCACGGCGCCGGCGACCAGGGTGAGCACCCGGGCCAGCCAGCGCAGCTCGGGCCGGCCCACGGGGCGGGCCGGGCCGGGGCCCGATCCGGCCCGGCGGTCCAGCACGATGACGTCCACCAGCAGCAGCATCGACAGCAGGAAGTGCCCGGCCACCAGCGCGGGGTGCAACTTGAAAAGGACGGTCAGCCCGCCGAGCAGCACCTGGCCGAGGAAACCCAGCCACAGGCCGAAAGAGAGCATGACGAGGTCACGGCGACGGTCGCGCAGCCGCAGGGAGACCAGCGGCAGCAGCAGCATCACCAGTCCGACGGCGACTGTCAGCAGGCGATTGCCGAATTCGATCCAGCCGTGCGCGGAATACTCCGGCCGGGTGACGAACGAATTGTCGCCGCAGGTGGGCCAGGTGGGGCAGCCAAGTCCGGAGCCGGTCAGCCGGACCGCGCCGCCGGTGACGACAATCAGCGCGAGCAAGGCGACGGAGATCCGGGTGAGTCGCCTGAAAACGGTGGGGCTCACTGTCGGTATTCTTCGCGATGCGTTCATCGCGGGTCATGCTACCGTCTGTAGAAGTTAGTGGGTGCGAGGGAGCCGGGCAGGGTGCCGACAGGGTACGCCATGGCCGTAAAAGATTATTCCCATTTGAAGGTCCGCGCCGCGAGGGCCAGCGAACCGATGGCCCAGGCGAGCAACACGGCGAGATCCGTGACAGGCAGCCCGGCGGAGCCCCGCAGGACCGCGCGCAGTCCCTCCGACGCCGCGGCCGTGGGCAGCAGCGCGCCCAGGCTCGCCAGCCAGCCAGGCAGCCGGGAGAGCGGGAAGACGATCCCGCCCACGAGCAACAACAGCAGGTAGACACCGTTGGCCGCGGCCAGGGTGGCTTCCGCCCGCAGCGTGCCCGCCATGAGCAGCCCGAGGCCGGAGAAGGCCACCGTCGCCACCAGCAGGAGCAACGCCACCGACAGCGGGGAGCCGTGCGGATGCCAGCCGGCGCCGAGGCCCACGGCGACTATCAGCAGAACCTGGATGATCTCTACGCCGACCACGGCCAGTGTCTTGCCGGCGAGCAGGATCACGCGTGGCAGGGGGCTGGCGCCGAGCCGTTTGAGCACACCATAGGAACGCTCGAAACCGGTCGCGATGGCCTGCCCGGTGAACGCCGTCGACATGACCGCGAGGGCCAGGACGCCGGGGACGAGAAAGTCCACCGGCGCACCCGCACCGGTGGGCAGCACGTCCACGGCGGTGAAGAACAGCAGCAGGCCAACTGGAATGATCATGGTGAGCAGCACTGATTCGCCGCGGCGCAGCGTCAGCTTCATTTCGATCATCGTCTGCGCCCGCAGCATGGCCGGCCAGCGCGCGGCACCAGGCGCCGGGCGAAGATCGAGTGGGCGCCGGGCGGCTGGTAGCTGTCCGGCCGCTGTCGTCTCGGATGGTGCGCCGGTGCTGGCACCGGCGTCCATGCCGGTCACGGACGCAGCCCCGAGCCGGTGAGTTCCACGAACACGTCCTCCAGGCTGCGCTGTTCGACTCTGAGGTCCTCGGCCAGTACACCGTTGCTTGCGCACCACGCGGTCACGGCCGCGAGCAGCTGCGGATCGATCGTGCCGTGCACGACGTAGCGACCGGCGGGCTCCTCACGGGCGACCGTCCCGTCCGGGAGGGCCAGCACGAGGCGGTCGATGTCGAGACCCGCGGGTGCCCGGAAGCGCAGCTGCCCCTCGGCGCCGCCGCGGGTCAGTTCGGCCGGGGAGCCCGCCGCCAGCATCCCGCCATGGTCGACGATCACGACGTGGTCGGCGAGCCGCTCCGCCTCGTCCATGGCGTGGGTGGTGAGCACCACCGTCACCCCGCAGACACGCAGCTCTTCGACCAGCTCCCAGGTGGCTCGGCGGGCCTGCACGTCCAGGCCGGCGGTGGGCTCGTCCAGGAAGACGAGCTCGGGCCGGCCCACCAGCGCCATTGCCAGGGACAGCCGCTGGCGCTGGCCGCCGGACAGGCGCCGGTAGGGCGTGCGCGCTGCCCCGGCCATGCCGACCCGCTCGAGCAGAGAGCCGACGTCCAGCGGGTTGCGGTGATGAGCGGCGAGCAGCGCGAGCATCTCGCCGGCTCGGGCACCCGGGTAGACCCCGCCAGCCTGGAGCATGACCCCCACCCGAGGGCGCAGGGCGGCCACGTCGCGCCGAGGATCGAGACCGAGCACCCGCACATGGCCCGCGTCCGCGTGCCGGAAGCCCTCGCAGATCTCGATGGTGGTGGTCTTGCCCGCGCCGTTGGGGCCGAGCAGGGCCGTCACCGAACCGGTTACCACGCTCAGCGACAGGTTGTTGACGGCCCGAATGGGTTGGCCGGAACGTGGCCAGTAGGTCTTGACCAGGTCGGCAACCTCGACTGCCAGATCCTCCGCCACACTGGCGATCCTACGGACCACTGCGTGCACGGCGCGCGGCATGTCTCGGCCGGCATGTATCGGTGCAGGTAACGGCAGGCACCGGTACGCGAAGGGCCGGGCGGCAGCGAAGATCCGGGCGGCAGCAGCCAGGGCGTGTCCCGAAAGCCATCTGGACGCGGCTCCCGATCGAACGACGGCTTCCGAAGCACGCCGCAGGTCAGGTCTGATGGACCGTCAACCGCGTGGATCGATACCCGCATCGGCCACCGGCCACCGGCCACCGGCCACCATCCAGCAGACATGCGCTAACTGTGCCGTCCCCGAGGTGACGGGGGCCGCTGGCCGGGGCTCGGGTCCGCGAGCGCGCCCCAGGCGCCGAGGCGTTGGTACAGGATCAACGGGGTTGTGCTGTACAGCCGGGCCAGCGGGCGCAGGTCGGTCCGCCGCAGGCGCAGCACGTCCCGGGAGCTCTCCGCGCGCAGCACCTGGATGATCGCGATCCACCGCCGCAGTGGCCCGGTGCGGGTCGGTGGCAGTTTGCGCAGCCGGTGCAGGTCGATGGCAAGCGGCGGCAGCCGTACCAGCTCGGGCCTGGCCGACGGTGGCGGGACAAGCATGATCGTGGCTACGTCGTAGAGCTCGGCCAGTTCCACCAGGCGATGTACGCGCAGCGCGCGGTTGCCGCGTTCGTAGGCGCCGAGGGTGCCTGCCGTCCAACGCCCGTTGGTCCGCTCCTGGACGTCGAGGAGGGACATCCCGCGTCGGTGGCGGGTGGCCCGCAGCCGGTGCCCCAGCTCCGCGGCGTAGTCCCTGCTTGCACCGGAGTGGGCCTCGGTCACGCTCTCCGTCCGGGTCACAACGAACCAGGGACGCCGTTCGCCCCCCTGCCGCAGCCTGGCAGGAGTTGGTCCGCGAGACGACCGTCTCGTTCATGATCCTATATTGATAGGAGTGGTCTGCCTGTGGTAGCTCGATCGCCGAAGGTACTGGCGGGGCCGGGCGCCGGCCCGTCCGCGCTCCCGGAGACCTCGCGTCACGTCTTCGGCGCGGCCCGGGAAAGGGGTGTGGCGCATCAGACGCTCGGCTCGATCACATGGTCCACGCCCAGGTCAGATGCCACGATGGTCAGGTATTCCGACAGCTCGCGCCGACTCGGCACACAGGCTTGTTCGACCCCCGGCGGGAAATAGGGCACAGTGGTGTTGTGAAAAGCATGCCCGACGCTTCCAGCGGCACGGTGGCCGATGGCCGTACCCGTGACCGTGTCGCGCGCCTGCTCCTGGAACTCGGTCCCTCGACCGTGGTCACGCTCGCCGCTCATCTCGGCCTGTCCCCGGCGGCGATCCGCCGGCATCTTGACGCGATGCTCGCCGAGGAAACGATCACGATCCGGTCGGCGCGGGCCGCGGGCCCCCGCGGCCGCGGGCGTCCAGCCCGGCTCTACCAGCTCACCGCGGCCGGGCACGCGGCGGGCCCGACCGCGTACGAAGACCTTGCGGCCAGCGCGCTGAGTTTCCTCGCCGGCGTCGCGGGCCACCAAGGTGTCGCGGAGTTCGCCGAGGCGCGCGCCGCGGAGCTGGAACGCCGCGTCAAGCCGGCGGTGGCCGACGCCGATCCGGCGGACCGGCCGGCGGTGCTGGCGGCGGCCATGTCCGCCGCCGGCTACACCGCCAGCGCCTCGTCACTGCCGACCGGCGTCCAGATCTGCCAGCACCACTGCCCGGTCCAGCACGTCGCGGAGCGATTTCCCGAGCTCTGCGGAGCGGAGACCGCCGCATTGGCGAGGTTGCTCGACTCCCATGTCCAGCGGCTCGCGACAATCGCGCACGGCGACGGGGTGTGCACGACGCATGTTCCCCTGGAGTCTGCCCCCGTTGCCGCTACCAGTACGTCCACCGGCACCTCCACCGGCTGTACGGCTACCGCAATGAACCCCGTCACTTCCACCTCCTCGGAGGGGCCTGTCATATGACCACAACTCCCGAGACCGAGATCGACAGTCGGCCAGAGGGCCAAAGGGCGCGCGACGA
>NZ_CAKJTR010000016.1:31714-47144 GCF_917627355.1 Protofrankia sp. Cj3
CAGTCCCCGAGGCGCTCGAGGGCCTGGGCGCCTATAAGTTCGGCTGGTCTGACACGGACGCGTATGCGGCAACCGCCCAGCGCGGGCTGTCGGAGGCGGTCGTCCTCGGCATCTCGGCCAAGAAGAGCGAACCGGAGTGGATGACGCAGCTCCGGCTCAAGGGCCTGAAGCTCTTCGGCCGCAAGCCCATGCCGACCTGGGGCGCGGACCTGTCCGGGATCGACTTCGACAATATCAAGTACTTTGTCCGGTCGACCGAGAAGCAGGCTGCCACCTGGGACGATCTGCCCGCGGACATCCGTAGCACCTACGACAGGCTCGGCATTCCTGAAGCCGAGAAGCAGCGCCTGGTCTCCGGCGTGGCGGCTCAGTACGAAAGTGAAGTCGTTTACCACAAGATTCGTGAGGATCTTGAGGAGCAGGGTGTTATCTTCCTCGACACCGACACCGGCCTGCGGGAGCATCCGGAGATTTTCCAGGAGTACTTCGGGTCGGTCATCCCGGTCGGGGACAACAAGTTCGCCGCGCTCAACACCGCGGTGTGGTCCGGTGGTTCTTTCATCTACGTACCGCCGGGCGTGCATGTCGACATTCCGCTCCAGGCCTATTTCCGCATCAACACCGAGAACATGGGCCAGTTCGAGCGGACGCTCATCATCGTCGACGAGGGTGCCTACGTGCACTACGTCGAGGGCTGCACGGCACCGATCTACTCCTCCGACTCGCTGCATTCGGCGGTCGTGGAGATCGTGGTGAAGAAGAACGCCCGCTGTCGCTACACGACCATCCAGAACTGGTCGAACAACGTGTACAACCTGGTCACCAAGCGGGCGGCGTGTCAGGCCGGCGGCACCATGGAGTGGATCGACGGGAACATCGGTTCCAAGGTGACAATGAAGTACCCGGCCGTGTGGCTGCTCGGTGAGCAGGCCAAGGGCGAGGTGCTCTCGATCGCGTTCGCCGGCCCCGGCCAGCACCAGGACGCCGGCGCGAAGATGGTGCACGCCGCGCCGCGGACATCATCCAAGATCGTTTCCAAGTCGGTGGCCCGCGGCGGCGGCCGGACGTCCTACCGGGGCCTGGTCCAGATCCAGGACGACGCGCACAACGCGCGGGCGACGGTGAAGTGTGACGCCCTGTTGGTGGACGCGATCAGTCGTTCCGACACCTACCCGTATGTGGACGTCCGGGAGGACGACGCCTCCATCGGGCATGAGGCCACCGTGTCCAAGGTCGGGGAGGACCAGCTCTTCTACCTGATGAGCCGCGGGCTCTCCGAGGATGAGGCCATGGCCATGGTCGTGCGCGGGTTCGTCGAGCCGATCGCCCGGGAACTGCCGATGGAGTACGCCCTCGAGCTCAACCGGCTGATCGAGCTGCAGATGGAAGGCGCGGTCGGCTGATGGTGACCGCTCCCATCCACAACGGCTCGCGGGACGGTTCGGCCGCGGGCTCGGCCGCAGGATCCGCCGCGGGATCCCCGGCCGGTCCGGCTGTGCTGGTGCCCGGGTCCTCGACCGGTTCGCCGGCCGGGTCGAAGGCGGGGGTGTCGGCGGGGCGGCCCGACGGCCGGCCGCGTCCGGTGCGCTCCCGCGACCCCCAGGTTCATCCGCTACCGACCGGCCGCGAGGAGGAGTGGCGGTTCACTCCGTTGCGCCGGCTCGGCGGCCTGCTCGGTGGCCCGGCCGCCGACGCCACGTTCACGGTGGATGTCGAAGCGCCCCCGGGAGTGACGGTTGAGCGCGTCGGCATCGATGACGCCCGCGTCGGGCGGGTGCTCACCCCGGCCGACCGTGTGTCGGCGTTCGCGATGACCCGCGCCGAGCATGCCGTGGTCGTCACCGTGCCCGCCGAGGCGGCCCCGGACACGCCGGTGGTCGTCCGGCTGCACGGCTCCGGCGGAACGGCCTACGGCCACCTGGTGGTCGAAGTCGGCGCGTTCGCCTCGGTCACGGTGGTGCTCGATCACACCGGACAGGCCGTCTTCGCCGGCAACGTCGAGCTGTCCATCGGCGACAGCGCCTCCCTGGTCTTCGTGTCGCTCCAGGATTGGGATCCCGGCGCTGTGCACGTCGCCGCACACGCGGCCAGGGTCGGCCGGGACGCCCGGTTCCGTTCGTTCACGGTGACTCTCGGTGGAGATCTCGTCCGCTTGTCGCCCACCGTCACCTATGCCGGACCTGGCGGGGATGCCGAGCTCTACGGGCTGTTCTTCACCGACGCCGGCCAGCACCAGGAGCACCGGCTGCTGGTTGATCACAGCCCGCGGTCCTGCCGCAGCCGGGTCGCTTACAAGGGCGCGTTGCAGGGCGAGGGCGCGCACGCGGTGTGGATCGGTGACGTGGTGATTGGCGCGGACGCCGTGGGTACCGACACCTACGAGCTGAACCGTAACCTCGTCCTCACCGATGGTGCCCGTGCGGACTCGGTGCCGAACCTGGAGATATCCACCGGCGAGGTCGTCGGGGCCGGCCACGCCAGCGCCACCGGCCGTTTCGACGACGAGGCGCTGTTCTACCTGATGGCGCGGGGCATCCCGGCGGACGAGGCGCGACGGCTGGTGGTCCGCGGCTTCTTCGCCGAGATCGTCGACCGGATCGAGATCGGCTCTCTCCGGGAACGGATCACCGCGGCGGTCGAGGCGGAGCTGGACGGGGTCGTCTAGTGGGTGTTTTTCAGCGTGTGTGCGCGTTGGCGGACCTCCGCGAGGAGTCCGCGCTCGGCGTCGAGGTCGGCGGGCAGCCGGTGTGCCTGGCACTGGCCGGTGGGCAGGTCTACGCCATCCGCGACGAGTGTTCCCACGCCGAGGTGATGCTCTCCCACGGCGAGGTCGAGGACGCGAGGATCGAATGCTGGCTGCACGGCTCGCAGTTCGACCTTGCCACAGGTGAACCCGTCGGGCTGCCGGCAACCGAGCCGGTACCCGTCTATCCGGTGAAGATCGACGGTGACGACGTGCTCGTCGACATCGGGCAGTCATAGCGGCTTGTAGGACATAGCGGTTTTTAGGAGACTGATCAAGTGTCGACCCTTGAGATCCGTAACCTCCATGTCTCGGTGGAGACCGATTCCACCGAGGGGAGGGAGATCCTGCGCGGTGTGGACCTGACGATCCGCCGCGGCGAGACCCATGCGATCATGGGGCCGAACGGCTCCGGCAAGTCGACGCTGGCGTACTCCATCGCCGGTCACCCCAAGTACACGATCACCAGTGGTTCGGTGGCGTTGGACGGGGTCGACGTGCTCGCGATGAGCGTGGACGAACGCGCCCGCGCCGGGGTCTTCCTTGCCATGCAGTACCCGGTTGAGGTGCCCGGCGTGTCGGTGTCGAACTTCCTGCGCTCATCCGTGACAGCCGTGCGCGGCGAGGCGCCCAAACTGCGTACGTGGGTCAAGGAAGTCCGTGAGTCCATGGCGACCCTGGAAATGGACCCGGCATTCGCCGAGCGCAGCGTCAACGAGGGTTTTTCCGGTGGCGAGAAGAAGCGTCACGAAATCCTTCAGATGGCCCTGCTCAAGCCGAAGATCGCTATCTTGGACGAGACCGACTCGGGCCTTGACGTGGACGCGCTGCGGATCGTCTCCGCCGGCATCGAATCCGTCCGCGCGGCCGGGGAGACCGGTATTCTTCTGATCACCCATTACACCCGTATCCTGCGTTATGTGAAGCCGGAGTTCGTCCATGTGATGGCTGGCGGGCGCATCGTCGACTCCGGCGGCCCCGAGCTCGCCGCGGTCTTGGAGGACGGCGGCTACGACCGGTACGTCAAGGCGACCGAGGCGACCGAGGTGCCTGCGCCGGCCGGGACGGCGGTATGACGATGACGGACGCGATGCCCTCGCCCACGCGGCGCACCGCCGCTCAGCCGGGGGGCGGGTACGACGTCGATCAGGTCCGCAAGGACTTCCCGATCCTGGCCCGGCGTGTCCACGACGGCCGGCCGCTGGTCTACCTCGACAGCGCGGCCAGCTCGCAGAAGCCCACGGCCGTCCTCGACGCCGAGCGGGACTACTACGAGCTGCACAACGCCAACGTCCACCGCGGCATCCACGTGCTGGCCGAGGAGGCGACCGCGCTGTACGAGTCCGCCCGCGACCGGGTCGCCGCCTTCATCGGCGCACCCAGCCGGGACGAGGTCGTCTTCACCAAGAACTCCTCCGAGGCGCTGAACCTCGTCGCCTATGCGATGAGCAACGCGGCTGCCGCCGGTCCCGAGGCGGAGCGGTTTCGTCTCGGGCCGGGCGACGAGGTCGTCATCACCGAGATGGAGCACCACTCCAACCTCGTGCCGTGGCAGATGCTGTGCCGGCGGACCGGGGCGGCCCTGCGCTGGATCGGTCTCACCGACGACGGCCGCCTCGACCTGGCGGATGTGGAGAAAGTGATCACCGAGCGGGCGAAGGTCGTCTCGTTCGTGCACCAGTCGAACATCCTCGGCACGGTCAACCCGGTGGCGACGCTGGTCGACCGGGCTCGGGCGGTGGGCGCGCTGACCGTCCTGGACGCCTCCCAGTCCGTACCGCACATGCCGATCGACGTGACCGCGCTCGGGGTGGATTTCCTCGCCTTCACCGGCCACAAGATGTGCGGGCCGACCGGTATCGGCGTGCTGTGGGGCCGGGGTGAGCTGCTGGCGGTGATGCCGCCGTTCCTCGGCGGCGGCGAGATGATCGAAGTGGTGACGATGGAGGCGTCGACGTACGCCGTGCCACCGCACCGGTTCGAGGCCGGCACGCCGATGATCGCCCAGGCGGTCGGCCTCGGCGCCGCGGTCGACTACCTCACCGATCTCGGCATGGACGCGATCGCCGCCCATGAGCACGACATCACCGCCTACGCACTCGACCAGCTGGCCACCGTGCCGGGCCTACGGATCATCGGGCCGCCGGACGCGGTCGACCGGGGCGGCGCCGTCTCGTTCGTGCTCACCGGGTCCGACAACCGGCCGCTGCACCCCCACGATGTCGGCCAGCTGCTCGACGAACGGGGTATCGCCGTTCGCGTGGGACACCACTGCGCCCGCCCGGTCTGCCTGCGCTACGGCGTCCCGGCCACGACTCGGGCTTCCTTCCACCTGTACTCGACCCGTGGTGAGGTCGACGCGCTGGTGGAAGGCCTGGGGCATGTCCGGAGGTTCTTCGGGACGTGAAACTGGACTCCATGTACCAGGAGATCATCCTGGACCACTATCGCAACCCGCACCACCGCGGGCTGCGCGAGCCGTTCGACACCGAGGTCCACCACGTCAACCCGACCTGCGGGGACGAGGTGACCCTGCGGGTCAAGGTGGCCGACGGCAAGGTCGCGGACGTCTCCTACGAGAGCGAGGGCTGCTCGATCAGCCAGGCGTCCGCGAGCGTCATGACCGATCTCGTGATCGGCCGGTCCGTGGCTGAGGCGCTCGAACTGGGCCGGGAGTTCCTGGCGCTGATGCAGTCGCGCGGCACCGTCGAGCCGGACGAGGATGTGCTGGAGGACGCGGTCGCCTTCGCGGGCGTGTCGAAGTACCCGGCCAGGGTCAAGTGCGCCCTGCTGTCGTGGATGGCCTGGAAGGACGCGACCGCGCAGGCGGTGGGCGGCATCCCGGAACAGGAGGTGGACCGGTGAGCGAGACCACCGTGACCGAACAGGACCCGACCGTGGCTGAAGTGGGAACGGCCGAACCGGTCGCGTCGGCCGGTGACACTGCTGTGGACAAGGCCGTGGACAAGGCCGCTGTCGATGACGTCGAGGAGGCCATGCGCGACGTCGTCGACCCCGAGCTCGGCATCAACGTCGTCGACCTCGGTCTCGTCTACGGCATCAACGTCCACGACGACAACACGGTCACCCTGGACATGACGCTGACGTCGGCGGCCTGCCCGCTGACCGACGTGATCGAGGACCAGACCCGTTCGGCCCTGACCGACGGGCCGGATGCCCTGGTCAACGACGTGACCATCAACTGGGTCTGGATGCCCCCGTGGGGTCCCGACAAGATCACCGATGACGGTCGCGACCAGCTGCGGGCTCTCGGCTTCAACGTCTGACCTGTTCTTCCCATCTCAGGTTCATGATCGGCGCGTGTTTGTTGTTGTGTACGCTTTTCCGGCTGAAATGCGTGCCGACCGACAAACACGCGACGATCATGAGTGCTGATTGCCGACGGCGAGGGCGTGCGCCACGGTCTGGGCTACGTAGTCGGCGCGCTGAGTCACGTCGGCCCAGGTGAAGCGGAGCACCGTCCACCCCAGCATGGCCAGCGTGTTCTGCCGGTAGCGGTCGCGGTACAGCGCGTCCGGTTCGGCATGCACGGCCGTACCGTCGGCTTCGACGTCGAGTCGTCGGCTCGGCCAGGCGAGGTCAAGGCGGGCGATGACGCGTCCGGCCATATTTCTGACCGGCCATTGGAGCTGCTCGGGACCCAGGCCCGCGTCGATGAGGAGCAGCCGCAGCCGCGTTTCGAGCGGGGACTCGGCTCGGCCGTCAGCGTGCTGCCACCAGCTCGATCGCGTTGCCGCGCCCAGCCTGCCGAAGACGAGCGACCGAGCGCTGTTGAGATCGGTGAGATGGCCATCGTGCAACACCGCGTCCATGAGGGCGACGGCGTCATCGCGGCTACGACGCAGCACCATGTCGGCGAGCGCGCGTGGCGCCGACGTCGCCGGAACGCCGCAGACATCTGTGACCTGGGCGAGCGGTATGTCGGCCCAGTGCAGTACGACGCCGTCCGGCTGTGCCCGCGCGGCTCTGCGTGGCAGCAGGAGGTGCACCGGTTCGCTGGGCGCTGCCGTCGGGAGGCCGCCGAACCCGAGGAGCCGCGCCGCGGTGATCTCGCCTGCGACGGCGTCCGACCTGCGTAGCAAAGCGGCCCGAACCCGGCTCCGGAGCGGATGGGCTCCTGGCACGAGGTAGGCGCCTCGGCGCGGCTGCCGCCACTGGCCGATCTGGACGAGATGCGCGATCTGCCGGCGGGTCAGTCCGAAAGCCTGAGCCTGGGCTGTAGTGATCATCCCGTCCTGCCGCCGTGCCTGACGAAGGAGATCCGGGGTCAGATCGGGACGGGGATCGAGCATGACTGGATTTTTCCTGCGCCGGTTGGAGCGGCGCCATGCCTGGAACTGATCTGTGGACAACCACCGGCATTCGCTGACGACCGCTGACATCCACCGTTCATGATCGGCGCGTGTTTGTCATTGTGTACGTTTTTCCGGCTGAAATGCGTGCCGACCGACAAACACGCGCCGATCATCCTGGGGCCGGGCCCTGTCCGATAGTCACGATCATCTCACCTGTTGTTCGGCTTCGGATTGGTGGGTGAGAGGCTGCCGGTTCCGTCGTCCGTCAGTACCTGATGGATGCGGCGGCTTCGTGAGGATCGGGCGCTCAGCACCGATAGCAGGCAAGATCATAATGCGAGAGGAACGGGGAGCTGGATGAGATTTCGGGTGGACGTCGCCGCGGATGTGGACAGCATTCCGTGGGACCAGGTGTTCAGCCCTGCGCGCGGGGTCGCCTACGATCTGATCCGCGCTCAGGACGAGGCGCTGGCCGCCGAGTTACACGATCATGGCTACGCGGGCAGTTCGCTGCGTCCGCTTGGTCTGTCGGCGCCCCGCTTCCGCGGGGCGGGCCGGCGTACCGGCGTGTATGGCGCGTCCGGTGACGGCACGATCTGGTTCGGCTCCCCGGTACCGCGGGTGGCCGCGGCGCTGCTGGCCGGGGTCGCCGGGCGCACGGAGCTCCGCTGGGGCACTGTCGCGCTGCGGGTGCGGGGCGTCCAGCTGGAGCCGATGCCGGACCACAGCCGCGGGTGGGCGGACTTTTCGACGGTGACAGAGGTGCTGGTGAAATTCGAGGACCGGTTCATCCACCCCGACCATCCGCGATATGCGGAAAGGCTCTGCCACAACCTGCGGCACAAGGCGGACCTGCTGGGCCTGCCCGGCGACCTGGAGATTGACATCGTGTCGTACGGGCCTGCGCGCAAGTTCCTGGTGCAACGGGCGCCCCGGTACGGCAGCACCGTCCAGCTGCGCGTGCATGCCGATCCCGTGTTACTCGACGCCCTTTATGAATGGGGCCTGGGGCTCAACACCAACCAAGGATTCGGCTGGATCCGATGACCGCACCACCGGATGCCGGCGAACAGTTACGGACAGAAGTGCTGGCCTTGACACGTCATCCGATCCAACGTTGCGGAGCATGGGCGGTCACGATTCTCGCGGGCCGCGATCATCCGGATGACGTGACGGTGGGGGATCTCGATGATGTCGCGGCACGGATCGTGCGGGATGTCGTGCGGGCCGCCACAGCGGGTAAGGATGATGCGGCCTATGACTGGTGGAAGGTTCTGTACGCGCTGTTCCCGAACGCGAAGCCGACCCACGCGAGCCGGCCGCGGGACGCCGCCGCGCTGACCGCCGAGGTGGACCGGTTCTTCGCCGTGGACCGGGCGCGCGACGTGCTGCGGCCGTGTGTGTTCTGCGGCGCGATGGCCGGCGTCCTGTGGGCGAAGTCGATGCTGCCGATGTTCGACACGACGAAGTTCCGCAACACGCTGCCACCGGGGACGGCGGGCTGGCCGGTGTGCCGGGCGTGCCGGATCGCGGTGTGGGCGATGCCGTACGGCGCCGCGGTAACAGCCGGGTCGGCGACGGTACTGACCTGCGACGGTGACGTGGTCGAGCGGAATTTCGCGGCGCGGAACTGTGAACGGGCCGCCCGGATCCAGCAGGTCGGATTCAGCTCCCTGCCGTCTCATGCCTCTCCCGAGGCGGTGACATTGTGGGGGCTGCGAAACTACGCGGCACGGTCCGGCACGAACCAGCGGCCGGTCGCCACGACATTGTGGATGTTCAAGAACGACAATCAGGAGCCGTGGTTGCGGGTCACCGCCACCCGACTGGCGGTCGTGGGATTTCTGCGGGCGCTGCCGACCCAACCGACCGCCGCCCGGGGCTGGCGACGGCTCGAACGCGCGTTGACCCGGCGGGCCGCGGACGGAACGGTCATCCGCGGCGGCCGTGACGCCATTGCCCGGACGTTGTTCGAACCGGTCAACGATCATCGGGACCGGCTGCTGGTCGAGCTGTTCAACCGCCGCGACGCGGTGGAGAAGACGTCGGCGTCGACCCTGCGGGACTGGCGGGCGTTGTCAGCGCTGTATCTGAGGGAGATGTGTGGAATGGACACGGGTGACCTGAAACCCGTCACCACGCTGCTGGTCGACTGGATCACGGCGGAGAAGAATCCCCGCGGCCGGTTCAACGAGTACCGGCAGGTGGCCGGGCGGACGTTCGCGCTGCAACGCCTGCTGATGGAGGCGAGCGCCCGGCTGCTGCTCGACGGGCGTCGTCCGTCGGACATCACCGGGGCGACCGAGACGCTGCTGGCCTCGACCCCGCCGGGGTGGCGCCTGCGCGGGCAGCTGTTCTTCGAGGTCGTCGCCGAGCTGGCCGCGCGCGGCGCGGCGATCGGCACCCGGGCTGAGAGCGACGAGGACGACGCCGACGACACCGACGGGCCGCACGTGGGGTTCGACCCGGATGCGGACGACGATGATGTTGACAATGACGGGGGGTACGCCTGATGGCGTTTCTGGCAGGAAAGATCGTGCTCGCGGTGGAGGCGGGCGCGCCGAACAACGGGGCGGGTGACACGACGACCGGCAGGGTGAAGAAGACCCGGATCCGGGGCCGGTACTACCCGTATGTGTCCGCGCAGGCGTTCCGCCGCTGGCTGCGGGACACGATGACCGCCGCCGGCTCGGTGCCGTCACCGACCGAGCGGGTCGGAAAAGCGCAGGGTAAGGCGCAGAAGGTGACCACGAACGCGGACCCGATCCGGTACGTCGATGACGACCTGTTCGGTTACATGAAGGCCACGGCGAAATCCACCGACGAGGCCACGACCGTGCGGGACACCCCGTTCATGGTGGGTACGTTCCTCGCGGTCGAGCCGGCGCAGCTCACCGAGGATTTCGGGGTGATGTCCCGGAACATTTCCGAGCCGGTGCTGCACTCGCACGAGTTCTACACCGCGGACCTCGCCGCGCCGTTCCTGTTCGACATACCGCGGGTGGGCACGTTTACCCTGCCGGGTCCGAGCGGGTCGGGCCGGCCCAACTATCTCGACGAGAAAACCGCGCTGGGCTTTGCGGCCGCGGCGCAGGCCGGTGCGACCACGCAGACCTTCCGCGGCCATACCGCGGTACGCCTGCCGCTCGCCTCCCGGCGGGAGCGGGTCGCGGTCCTGGTGGAGGCGCTGGCGGAGCTGGCCGGTGGCGCGAAGAAGGCGTTGCACTACGGTGACCGCGTTCCGGCGCTGCTGGCGGTGGTGCCGATGGCGGGTGGGGTGAACCCGCTCGGCTTCGTCATCGACGGCGCGGAGGACGGCACCGGTCTTCAGGTCCGCGGTGACGTGCTCCGCAAGGAACTGGCCGCATGGCAGGGCGAATGGGAGCCGCCGGTGCTCGTCGGCTGGCGGCCCGGCTTCCACGACGTCCTGCGTAAGCGGTTCGAGGCCGACCTGGCCGAGGAGATCGCGGCCGGCCAGGTGGTGATCGATCATCCGCGGACGGTGCTGCTGGCGTTGGCCGCGCGGGTGCGGGACGGGCAGCACGACGCCTGGTTCGACGACCCGGCCCGGTGACCACGGTGAGCGAACATCCACGCTCGGTCCCGGTCGAGGCGCTGCGGGTCGAGCTGTTCGCGCCGGTCGCGTCGTTCCGGGACCCGATGTTCCCCGGGGTCACCCGCTGCCTGCCGGTGCCCGCACCGTCGACCGTGCGGGGCATGCTCGCGGCGGCCACCGGCCGGCCCGACGAACCGGTCCGGCTGGGGATGGCGGCCAGCGCCGCCGGTGACGGCATCGACCTGGAGACTTACCATCCGATCGCCGCGGACGGGAGCAACCCGGCGATCGGCGGCCGGGTCCGGGCGGGCAAGGGCGGCGCCACCGTCCGGGAACGGCCCTTCCTCACCGGCGTCCACGTGACCCTGTGGATTCCGGGTGCGGACGGCCGCCGGATCGAAGCCGCGCTGCGCCGGCCGACCTGGGGTTTGCGCCTGGGGCGCTCCCAGGATCTGGTGTACCTGCGGGGCCGGCCCCGGTGGACGGTGCTGCATCCGGCCGCGCAGGCGGTGGTCGGTCACGCTCTGGCCCCGCCGGACGGGCATGACGCGCCCGGGGCGGTGTCGGTCCGGCTCGCTGAGACGGTGAGCACCGACCGGTTCCGCACCGTCTACGGTTCGTTTCTGTGGTGCCCGACAGCTGCGGGGCGCCGGGATGTTCAGGGTGCCTACCGCGACGAGGGCACCGGTGAGGCGGTCTGGCTCTACGGCCCTGACCAGGCCGGCACCACGGATGGCGCCGATGCCGGGGAGATGGCCGATAACACCGATAGCCCCGGCGCTGTGGGCAACTCGGCGAGCGCCCGCGGCGATAGCGGTGGCGGCGGTGGTGACGGCGGTCATCGAGCTGCGCTCGACCAGGTGCTGGCGAAGTCCGCCACCGGCTCCGCGCACGGCCGGCCGGAGCCGCTGACCGACCACTGCGCGGCGGTGCGGGACGCCGCCCGCGCGGTCGCCGACCGCATCGGCCCGGCCGGGCCGATCGCCGCGGAACCGCGCTTTTGGGCCTGGGTGGAACAGGCCGCCCTGCTGCACGACGCCGGCAAGGTAGCCGCCGGTTTCCAGCGGCAGTTGCGGGTGCGCAAGGCGCCGTGGGGCGAGCGGCACGAGGTGCTCTCGCTGGCCTACGTAGACCTGCTCACCGCCGGTCAACCCGATCATGACCGGCTCATGACGGCAACGGGTGTCGCTTTCCACCACAAGCCACTGACGGTCAGCGGTGGCCTCGGCGACGGCCTGGCTGACAGGTACCCGTATGACGGTGGCTGGGAACACCGCTTCGGCCTCAACCCGGATGCTTTCGGTGACGAACCCCGCATCCAGGTCACCCCGGCGCGGCACGCCGAGCTGCTCACCTGGTTCACCGGCCAGCTCGGCACGAGCCTGCCGCCATCGGACGGCCAGCGGTTGTGGCAGCGGGCCCGTGATCTGTTCGTGGCGACGCGGGACGCCTGGATCGATCCGGTCACCCTGGAGGACGGCCTGCTGGCGGTGCTGTTACAGGGCGCGGTCACCCTCGCCGACCATTCCGGCTCCGCCCAGGTGCCGTTGCAGCGGCACATGCCGTTACCGTCGCGCTTTCTCGACCGACTGGCTACACCGTACGATCATCAGCGGGGGGCGGCGGCGGTCGACGGCCATCTCGTACTGACCGCGCCGACCGGCAGCGGTAAGACCGAAGCGGGTCTCGCCTGGGCGTCCACCCAGCTCGCGGGAATGCCGGGCCGGCCACGGCTGGTGTGGGTGCTGCCCTACCGGGCGTCCATCGACGCCGCCGCCGAGCGGTTCACCCATGCGCTCGACCCGCCACCGGGCGAGGCGGAGCCCGACATCGGCGTGCTGCATTCCACCGCTGCCCGCACGCTGCTCACCCGGGCGGTGGCGGAGGACTGCGCGCCCGGACCCGACGACGCGCGCAAGGCCCGCGCCCGCGCGGGGGCGATGCGACTGTTCGCCCAGCGGGTGCGTGTCGCCACCCCGCACCAGCTGCTACGGGCGGCGATCGCCGGGCCGCGCTACTCCTCAGTCCTGCTGGAGCAGGCCAACGCGCTGTTCGTCCTGGACGAACTGCACGCCTACGACCCGGTCACCTTCGGCCGGATCTGCGCGGCCCTGCGGCTGTGGAAGCAGCTCGGGAGCCGGGTCGCGGTGCTCTCCGCGACCCTCGCACCGCCGATGATCGAACTGGTTAAGGAAAGTCTGTCTCCGCGGCCGGTGGCGGTCGTGCCCGCCGCCGCCGGCACCGCGCCGGACCGCCATCGGCTCGTCCTCGACGAGGAGCCGGTCACCTCGCCGGCAAGCCTTGAGGTCATCACCGGATGGCTGTCCGAGGGGCGCAGCGTCCTGGTCGTGGCCAACACCGTCCGCAGCGCCCAGGCCCTGTTCGAGGCGCTGGCGCCGGCCGCCCGCGCCGTGCATCCGGATGACGACGACGCGGCCCTGCTGCTGCACTCAAGGTTCAAAGCCCGTGACCGGACCGCGATCGAACGGCGAGTCGCCGCCCGGCATCCCGAACGCGAACCGGGCGAGCCGGCCCTGCGTGAGGGCCGTGGCGGACTCGTCGTATCCACCCAGGTGCTGGAGGTCTCGCTGTGCCTGGACTTCGACCGCGGGGTCAGTGAACTCGCCCCGATCGAAGCGGTCGCCCAACGTGCCGGCCGGGTCAACCGCCGCGGGCGCCATCCGGACGGGCCTGTCGAGTTCCGCGTTCACGCCGTGTCGTCCCACCTGCCCTACGAAGAGGAGGCGCTGGACGCGGCGTGGGCCGCCATGCAACGCACCGTGACCGGTGATCCGATGATCTCGGAACACACGATCGGTGCCTGGCTCGCCGACGTCTACGCCACCCCCTGGGGGCAGCAGTGGGCCCAGATCGCCCGCGAGGCGCGGGACGAGTTCGCCGCGGCTTTCCTGACCTTCCGCCAGCCGTTTGAGGACCGTGGCGAGTTCGCCGCCAGGCTTGACAAGGATTTCGACACCGTGCACGTCCTGCACGCCGACGACGTCGACGAATATCGGACGCTGTCGGACCGGCGTGACGGTCACCCGCTGCTCGCCGAAGGGCTGCTCATCCCCATCCGCTTCGGGCAGTACGCAGGCCTGTTGCGCGACCGGCATGCCCACGTCGACCGGCGTCTCAAACTGGCTGTGGTCGATCTGCCGTACACGGCCGAGGCCGGGCTGGATCTGTCCGCCGATCCGGACACGGGTGCTCGTGCGCAGGCCATCCCAGTGGACACCGTCCTGTGAGCGACACGAATCCTGTGAGCACCGTCGGCCCCGTGAGCGACACGAGCAGCCCCACGAGTGAGGTTGGTGACGACGGCCTCGGCGGTGTCCACATCAAGTACCTGCTGCACTGCCCGCGTCAGCTCTGGCTCTACATGCGTGGCTACCGGCCGGAGGCGTCCAGCGATCTGGTCGCCTTCGGTGAGGTCGTGGACGACACCACCTACACCCGCCGCCGCGACATCGACCTCGGTGAGGCGAAAATCGACTGGGTCACCACGGGTGCCGTCGTCCATGAGACCAAGTCCTCCCGTGCCCCTTCAGCGGATCATGAGGCGCAGGTCCGCCATTACTGCCTGCTGTTGGAACGGCGCGGGGTCCACGTGCGAGGCGGGACTGTCCACTACCCGTTGATCCGCCGGACGGTCACCGTGACCTGGAACGACCAAGCCCGCGCCGCCGCTCTGGACGCCGAGCGCCAGGCCCGTGCCGTGATCGCCGCGCCGTCGATACCACCACGGCTGGAGCGCAGGCGCTGCCGCGGCTGTTCCTATACCGACTACTGCTGGGGGTAGTTCATATGACCGACCATCGCCGGACGTCTTGGCCACCGGCATGAGCGCCGCCGGCCGCACGTACTGGCTGACCGAACCGTGCCGCATCCGTCGCGAGGACAACAGCCTGCGTATCGAGCGGGCTGACGCCAGCCCGGTGCACCTTCCGATCACCGATGTCCGCGATCTCGTGACCTTCGACCACGTCGACATCAACACCGCGGCGGTGTCGCTTCTCGGCCGGCACGGCGTGATGGTCCACGTCTTGGACCACTACGGCAACTATGCCGGCGCCGTCACCCCCGCCGAGGACATGTCGTCGGCTCAGGTGGTGCGCTGCCAGGTTGCCCTCACCGCAGACCCGGAGCAGCGGGTCGCAGTCGCCCGTTCACTGGTAGCCACGACTGCGGCAAATGTGCGCTGGGCGCTGGACACCGAACATCTCGATCGCGCCCTGGACACCCTTACCGCCCAGCTCCCGGACTGTCACAGCGCCGAACAGCTTATGGGGGCAGAGGGGAACTTCCGCCGAACGGCCTGGGGGGTGTTCGACACGATCCTGCCGGCCTGGCTGCGGCTGGACGGCAGGAGCCGCCGTCCACCGACCAATGCGGGCAACGCTTTTATCAGCTATACCAACAGCATCGTCTACGCACGGGTCCTCACCGCCCTGCGGTGTACCCCGCTGCATCCCGCGCTCGGGTTTCTGCACGCCGACACCGACCGGCGCCGTAACACCCTCGCCCTGGACCTGGCCGAACCGTTCAAGCCGCTGTTCGCCGAACGCCTGCTGCGTCGCGCCGCCGCGCAGAAGACGCTGCGGCCCGCCGACTTCGAAAGCGACGTCGGCCGGGCCTCCCTCAGCCGTGACGGCCGTAAGAAGGTCTCCACGATGATCCGGGAAGAGCTCGCCACGACCGTCTACCACCGGACGCTGCGCCGCAAGGTCTCCTATGAGGAGATCATCCATCTTGAGGCGCTCAAGATTGTCCGTCTCTGTCTGGAGGGCACCCCCTACAAGCCTTTCCGGCCTT
>NZ_CAKJTR010000017.1:0-13340 GCF_917627355.1 Protofrankia sp. Cj3
CGATCCGGTTGTCCCGGCGGACCAGCCACTCCTCGTGCATCCGGCTCACCAGGAAGACCTCGTAGTCCATGGACAGGCCGAAGAGAATCGCGAACAGCATCACTGGCAGGAACGGTTCTATCGGACCGCCCTTGACGCCGACAATGCCCGCCAGCCATCCCCACTGGAAGATCGCGACAATCACGCCGAACGCCGAACCGACAGCCAGCAGGTTCATCACGGATGCGGTGAGCGGGACGATGACACTACGGAACACCGCTACGAGCAGGCTGAACGCCAGCGCCACGACCACGCCGATGAAAAGCGGGAGCTTGCTCGTCAGGACGTCGGAGAAATCCTGGTAGGTCGCGGTCGCGCCACCCACCTTGACGTCCAGAGCGCTGCCCGCGGTCACCCGCGGGATGATCGTGTTGCGCAGGCGCTTGAGCAGGGCCGCCGTCCGCGCGTCCTGCGGGCTGGTCATTGGGAACAGCGCCACTGTCGAGGCCTGTCCGTTCGGGCTTGACCGCGGTGGCGTGACGAACGCGACCCCGGGCTCGGCGCGCAGCGCGGTCACCACCGTGTCGAGAGTCTCCGTGTCAGCGGGGGAACGGATCGCGGCGACCAGGGTGAACGGGCCGTTGAAACCGGGCCCGAACCCACTGGCAAGAAGATCATATGCGCGCCGGGAAGTCCTCGACGGAGAGCCGTTGCCCTCATCCCCGCTACCGAGCCGCAGGGCGAAGAAGGGCAGCGCGGTAATCAGAATCAGGGTGGCGGACACCGCCGCGTACATAGCCGGCCGCCGTTCGATCCGACGCGCCGAGCGCCACCAGAATCCGGACGGACGCGCGGGTTCCGGGCCTTTGTGGGTGAGCTTGACGCGCTCGGCCCGCCCGAGCACCTTCATGCCGTAGAAGCTGAGCAGCGCTGGCAGCAGGGTCACCGCGGTCGCCATGGTCAACGACACGGTGAGGGTCGCGGAGACCGCGACGCCGTAGAGGAACGTCACGCCGAGGGCGTACATACCGAGCAGGGCGATGCACACGGTGAGCCCCGCGAACAGGACAGCCCGCCCGGATGTGTTGATAGCCGTGACGGCTGCTTCCTCCGGCGTCTTGCCCGCTCGCAGGCCGATCCGGTGCCGGTTGACGATGAACAGAGCGTAGTCGATGCCCACGCCCAGACCGATGAGGGTTGCCAGTGTCGGTCCGAACTGGGCGATGGACATCACATGTGACACCAGACCGATGCAGGCCATCCCGACGCCGAGGGCGATGACCGCGGCTACCAGGGGCAGCGTCATCGCCAGCAGGGTCCCGAAGGCGATGAACAGGATGATCGCGGCAGCTACGACACCGAGGAGCTCGCTCGTGTTCTGCTGGGGCTGCTCCACAATGGACACCGCGCTGCCGGACAGCTCCACCTGGAGTGCCCCGCCATCGGCCTCGCGGGCGGTGTCTATGATCGCTTTGAGGTCGTCGCGGGGGATGTCAACCGCCTGATCATCCAGCGCGACCGTGGCGAATGCCGTTGTTCCGCTCCTGGTGAACTGCTCCGCGCCCCGCGGTTCGAATGGGCTCGTCACATCGACGACATGCGGGAGGCTGGCGACCCGCTGGAGCATCGCGGCGGCGTCCGCCTCGAGCACGGGGTTGTAGAGGGTGCCGGAGCGGGCGTGCAGCACGATGCTGGCGGTCTCTCCGGATGCCGCGGGGAACTCGTGTTTGAGCAGGTCGATAGCCTGCTGTGACTCGGTTCCGGGGAGCGAGAAGTTGTTCTTGTAGTCGGTGCCGACAGCGTAGGCGGCCCCGCCGAAGCCGAGCAGGGCGGCGAACCACAACAGTAGGACGATCCAGCGGTGACGGAAGCACCAACGCGCGAGCGATGCCACGGGTTTCCCCCCGGTCTGGGCCGATGGACGGGTCAGGGTGATCGGCCGATCGGGGTAGTTTACCGATCGGTCAGTAAATATGGGTCTGCTTGGCGAGGGTATAGGTTCTTCGCTACCGACCTCCCGGTGAGAGGGGTGTGGGCGACGATGTCCGGCCGCGTACCGCGCGCTAGCACGGGGGACACGCGCGACCGGATTCTCGCTGTCGCTGTGCAGCTCTTCAACGAACAGGGTTACGCGGGGACATCAATTCGTGACATTGCGGAGCGGCTTGGTATGACGAAAGCCGCTCTCTACTACCACTTCGCGTCCAAGGACATGATTCTGGATGCAGTGGTCCAGCCGTTCGTAGAGGCGTTCGGTCATGTGAGGGATCTCTCGCGCGTTGATCCACCGGCTTCGGCTCGGGCGATCATCGAGGGTCTGGTCGAGGCAATGGCCGGGCCGGGCGCTGTGCTGTTCGCCTTCGTCAACGATCCGTCAGTGATCCATCGACAGATCGGCAAGGGTGACATTGCATCTCATCAGGATGCGATTGTCGCCGCTCTTGCTGGGCCCGATCCCACTGAGTTACGGATTCTGCGGGCGCGTTGCGCCGTGGGGTGCGTGCAGGCCGGTATCCTCGGGACCGCGCTGGCACGACGAGCGCTGGCCCGTGCCGCGTCCACTCCCAGCAATGGGAGCAGCCTGGGGGCGGCCGGCGCGGTGGTGGCCGGTGATAAAGTTGACCAGCCGTTGGTTCCTGACGACGTTCGGCAGGAGGTCGTTGAGGCCGCGCTCGCGGCTCTCGGATGCTGAGTTTTCAGGGATGGCTGATGGCGATCGTGGCGTAACGGGGCGCCCCGCGAAATCGACCGGTAAGGGGGACCTTGTGCTGCCGGCGGAGTAGCGTCCGAATGGTGTTCTGGTCACGTCAGGTGCTTCTGCTGGTCGCTTTACCGCTTGCCGGAGCCGCTGTCTGTCTGGCCGCGACGGAAGGTTCGGGCGCGCGCGGCGGGCCGCCGGTGACCACGAAGGTGCGGGTTGGCACAGTTACCCTTGTCACGGAGATCGCGGACACGCCGGCGGCGCGGGCGCGGGGGCTTATGGGCCGTACGTCACTTCCTGCCGGAACGGGGATGCTCTTCATCTTCAACGGTGAGTCTTCGGCGGGTTTTTACATGTACCGGACGCTGTTGCCGCTGTCCGTTGTCTTTGCCAGGTACGGGCGGGTTGTCACGGTTCGTGAGATGATGCCGTGTTCCGAGGCCGACTCACAACGTTGCGAGATCTATCGGGCCGACTCGGTCTACACAGAGGTAGTCGAAGCGCCTGGGGGTACCTTTAGAAACGCTGGCACACGTCCAGGTGACATGATCGAATTCGGCTAGCCACATCAAGGGCGGCAGTGTGTCGGTGATGCAAAATCGACGTTCCGATGTGAGAAGAGCTACAAGTCGGCAATCCTATTTTGGGGGAATGTCGATGGGATGCCATGTAGTGCTTGCAGTGTGGATCCGTCGTTGACGTGACGGGTCCGACAGGGCTTTCGGCGTGGTGTCGCCCAGCCGACGATGGACGTTCCGGCCGTGGGGCGATGAAATAGGGCTAGGCCGAACGTGGCCGACCGTTTGTCGCCAGCGCTGTCGACACCCAGGTTCCGAAGGCCTGACCGCGACCGTCTCCCATCCCGGGAGGAGGCGACCACCGCGCGACCGGAGGGTTTTGTTGTGCACACACCGGCCCGTCCCACTGTTCCGGACAGCCGTTTGCACGTTGTCGCCGAGCCGTCCCGTTTCGGCGGTAACCGGGGGTGGCCGCCCAAGACCGCGATCGTCACTGGCGCCAGCAGTGGTATCGGCAGGGAGGCGGCGCTGCTCCTCGCCGCGATGAACTGTCAGGTCCTGCTGGTCGGCCGTAACGGCGTGGCGCTTGACGAGGTCGCGGCATCGACGGAGGGGCATCGAATTGCCGTCGACCTGTCTGTTCTAGGGTCGGAGTCCATGGTAACGCGCCGTGCTGAGGATCTCCTCGGTGACCTGGACCTACTGGTCTGTGCGGCTGGCCTTGGCTCGGCGGGGCCCTACGACCAGCTTTCCCACGAGTCTCTCGTCGAGCTGGTGGCCATCAACCTGTTGTCGCCGATGGCGCTCGTCCGATCGGTGCTTCCCGCCATGCTGGAACGCGGGCACGGGCGCATCCTTCTGGTGGGCAGCATTGCCGGCGCTCTCGGCGTCCGTGGTGAGGTTGCCTACTCGGCGACCAAGGCGGCTCTGGTCGGGTTTGCGAACGCGCTACGTTCCGAGGTTTCTGGCCGGGGCGTTTCGGTTACTCTGTGCTTCCCCGGGGCGGTTGACACCTCTTTCTTCCACCGCCGTGGAGCGCCGTACGTCCGAAGGTGGCCACGTCCTCAACCAGCCCGCCTTGTCGCCGAGCGCATGCTGTTCGCGGCTGGACGGGGACAGGCCGAGGTGTGGGTGCCCCGCTGGCTGTCGCTTGCCGCCCGCGTAAACGGAGCCGCGCCGCCGCTCTACCGGCGGCTGGCGAGTGTCTTCGGGTAGGTGGGTCGCTACCGTAAGTTGTTTGGGTGTGGGTCGCCCATGGCACCTGGACGGGACCCCGTCCACCGGCCGCGCGACCGGCGTGGGACCGCTGGCTGGACGGCTTCGCGGTGGTGACCAGCGAGCGCCGCGGGTGTGCGCCAGATGGCGTTCCCCCGCTGGTGGCCTTGATGGTTCCGCCGGCCGGCGGCGGCACGACTGTCGCTGTTCCCGCACCGCCGGAGACCCGATGGATCTAGAAAGTTGACCTGTTCGAGCGCACCGTCGGGTTGCTCCGGCGGTTCGCGCCAGGCCCAACCGCTGACGAGGGGGAGGCGCATGACTGCTAGCGACGCAACGATCGGCCCAGCGCCAGGCGGGCCGACGGGAACATCCGGCGCGCCGCTGCCCGGCGGCGAGGCCCTCACGTCCTCGCCTCAGGATGTGCTGAGGGCGGCTTCCGCCGAGAACTTCACGGTGTCTCCGCTGATTCTCCCGGCCCGGCAGCGGCAGCACCTGTTTGCCATCTACGGATTCGCCCGGCTCGTCGATGACATCGGGGACGAGGCGAGCGGCGACCGGCTCGCCCTGCTCGATACGCTAGAAGAAGATCTTGAACGGATCTGGGCGGGAACGCCGACTCTCCCAGTCAACCGGGCGCTGGTGCCGACCGTCCGGGAGTGCGGCCTGGATCCCGAGCCGTTTCACCGGCTCGTCGCGGCCAACCGGCAGGACCAGCTTGTCACCCGTTATGACACCTTCGACGACCTGCTGCGTTATTGCACTCTGTCCGCGGATCCGGTCGGTCGCATGGTGCTGGGGATCTTCGGTGTCGACACGCCTGATCGGGTCGCCCTGTCGGACCGTGTCTGCACGGCGCTCCAGATCGTCGAGCACTGTCAGGACGTGGCCGAGGACTTCACAGCTGGGCGGATCTACCTGCCCCGTGAGGATCTCGCCAGCTTCGGGGTCCGTGAACAGGATCTGGCACGCCCCGGCGCGGGGCCCGCGTTCCAGGACCTGATGGCTTTTCAGGTCCGGCGCGCACGCCGCATCCTCGACGAAGGCACTCCACTGGTCGGGCTGGTGAACGGCCGGCTGCGGCTTGTTCTCGCGGGGTTCGTCGGCGGTGGCCGCGCCGCGCTGGACGCGATCGTGCGGGCCCGCTGGGACGTCCTGGGTGGTGCTCCCACCGCGCCGAAGGCGCGGATCGCACGATATGGCATGACCGTGGCCCTCGCCTCGGTGACACCGTCCGCCCGCCGGGCCGCTCGTGCGGCACGACTCGGGCTCCCTCCGCTGGTCACTGGCGGCGGGACTATCGCGAAGCCCAGCGGGCACGGAGGTGGCGAATGACCGTCAATGGGCCCCTGCGACCGCCTACAGTCGTTGAGGCGTACGCCGCTTGTGAAAGCCTCACCCGGGCGGCCGCACGTAACTTCTCCTATGGCATCCGGCTGCTCCCGGCGGAAAAACGGGCGGCTCTTTCCGCGGTCTACGCCTTCGCCCGCAGGCTCGACGACATCGGTGACGGTGATCTTCCCGTGGCTGAGAAAATCGTCCGCCTGGCAGCGGCCCGTGCTGATATCGCGGGTCTCGGCGCGTCCAGCTCGGATCCGGTCCTGGTGGCGCTCAGCGACGCCTGCCGGCGTTTCCCCATCCCGGTGGATGCCTTCCGTGAGCTGATCGACGGCGTTGAGATGGACCTGCAGGGGATCACCTACGAATCCTTTGATGATCTTGTCGGATACTGCCGGCGGGTGGCCGGCACCATCGGGCGGCTGTCCCTGGGAATCTTCGGCACTGAGGCGGCCCGGGCGAACTCCAACGCCGCCACGGTCGCCGACGAACTCGGGATAGCCCTGCAGCAGACCAACATTCTGCGAGATGTCCGGGAGGATCTGATTATCGGCCGGGTCTATCTGCCGCGGGCTGAGCTGGACAAGGCCGGTATCACCCTCGCAGTGGGCTCGAACGGGCAGCTCGGCGGTCCATCCGACGCGCTTGTCGAGTATCTGCGTACCTGCGCGCGCCGCGCCGACGACTGGTACGCGCGGGGCCTGAAACTCCTGGGCATGCTCGACCGTCGAAGCGCCGCATGCTGTGGGGCGATGGCCGGTATTTACCTGCGGCTCAACCGCCGGATCAGGACGGACCCGACGCCCGTCCTGCAGGAGCGGCTGTCACTGCCCGGATGGGAGAAAGCCGTGGTCGCCGCCCGCAGCCTGGCCGGCCGTCCGGAGGTGTCGGTCGTATGAGCGTGTCCGTGACGCCCCAGCCGACGCCGGCTCCGCCTGCTGCCGCCACGGCACCCGGTCACGGGACGCACCGGCTGGTCGTGGTCGGGGGCGGTCTGGCCGGCCTGTCGGCGGCGTTGGTTGCCGCCGACGCCGGGGCCGACGTGACCGTGCTGGAGGCACGGCCGCGCCTGGGCGGGGCGACCGCCTCGTTCGCCCGGGACGGTATGTGGGTCGACACCGGCCAGCACGTCTTCATGCGCTGCTGCACGGCCTACCGGGCGTTCCTGCGTCGCCTCGGGGTCGTGCACCTGACCACGTTGCAGGATCGGCTGGACGTCCCGGTGCTGCTCGCCAGGTCGGGCGCGCGGGCCCGGCTACGGCGCACCCGCATCCCGTGGCCGGCGCCGTTGCACCTGACCCCGGCCCTGCTGGGATACCGGGCGTTCCCGATCGGTCAACGGTTGCGTGCGGCCCTCGCGGCCTACCGGCTTGGCCGGCTCGACCCGAGCCGGCCCGAGGTCGACGGCGCCTCGTTCGGCAGCTGGCTGGCTGGCCAGAGACAGTCACCGGCAACCATCGAGGCTTTGTGGGAGCTCCTGACCGTCGCCACCCTCAACGCCCCGGCGGATTCGGCCTCACTGGGCCTGGCCGCCACTGTCGTGCGTACCGGTCTGCTTGAGCGGGCGGACGCCGGGGACATCGGCTGGGCCGACGTCCCCCTCCAGCGGCTGCACGGCGAGGCCGCCGCGGCGGAGCTCGCTGATGTCGGGGCGGAGGTCCGGACCGGTGTGAAGGTCCGTGAGCTGACGAAAACAGCGTCCGGTTGGCGTGTGGTCACCGACAGCGGCCCGATCGATGCCGACTCGGTGATTCTTGCCGTGCCTCCACCGGCGGCCGCGGCCCTGCTGCCGGCGGGCGCGGTCGAGAACCAGGACCGTTTTGCCGATCTTGGCTCCGCGCCGATCGTCAACGTCCACATGATCTATGACCGCACAGTGCTGGAGTGCCCGTTTCTCGCGGTGGTCGGATCCCCGGTCCAGTGGGTCTTCGACCGCACCGCGTCGAGCGGGATCGCGGCATCCCCGCCCGCCGCGGGGGCCGGAGCGGATCACCCGTCGCGTGCGGGCGCGCAGTATCTGGCGATCTCGCTGTCGGCCGCCGATGAGTGGATCGACCGGCCGGCCGCTGAGATCCGCGCCATCTTCGTCGAGGAGATGCGCCGGTTGCTGCCGGCCGCGCGAAACGCCGAGGCGATCGAGGTGTTCGTGACCCGCGAACGCACGGCAACGTTCCGCCAGGCGCCCGGCACGTATGCGCTGCGCCCCGGTCCCGCCACGGCGCTGCCGGGACTCGCGCTCGCCGGTGCGTGGACCGACACGGGCTGGCCCGCGACTATGGAGGGCGCTGTCCGCAGCGGTCTCGCCGCCGCGAAGGTGGCGCTCGGCGGCTGGCGGCCCGGCCCCCCGTCGCCCGGTTCGACCCGCAGGTTGCTGCCTGTGGTCGAAACAGCTGGCGGTGCTTCAACGCGCATGGGTGGATGCGGGGCGTCAGCGGATGATCCGTGCAAAACGTCACAATCCTCCCGGACGCCTGAGGCCAACGTCCCGGGCGAGGGACCGTCGTCTTCTACCCCATCAGGATCATCGACCCCCGGGGTGACGGGCCGCCCGGGCGACCCACCCGATGCTGACCGCCAGTCAGCATCGACAGCGCTTCCGGCACCGTCCGTGCGATCGGCGCAGACCACGGCATCGGTACCGACCACGACATCAACCACGACATCGACATCGACCACGACCACGCCTTCGGCGGCGGCACCGACAGGGGGATTCCCGGCATGACCACTTTGGTTCCCGATGCGATCGAGCGGGGCCGGACCCTGACAGTGCCGGCGCTGCGCGCCGCTGTCGACCGGCTGCACCCTCGGCTGCGCCGTGTGGTTGCCTACCACCGCGGCTGGATCGACGCGGAAGGTAACCCGCTCGCGGGCAGCGGCGGCAAACTGGTGCGTCCGGCGCTGGCGTTGCTGTCGGCTGAGGCGGCTGGTGCCGCCGTCGAGGTCGGGCTTCCCGGCGCGGTCGCCGTCGAGCTCATCCATGACTTCTCACTGCTGCACGACGACCTCATGGACGGCGACACCGAGCGCCGGCACCGCCCCACAGCCTGGACGGTGTTCGGTGCCGACGGCGCCATCCTCGCTGGTGACGCCTTGCTGGGGCTGGCTACCCAGGTGCTGCTGGAGGTCGACGGGGAGGTCGGACGCCGTGCCGCGGTGATGCTCGGGGCGGGTGTCCAGGACCTTGTCCGCGGCCAGGCCGAGGATCTGCATTTCGAAACCCGCAACGACATCACCGTCGCGGACACGCTGACGATGGAGGACGGCAAGACCGGCGCGCTACTGTCCTGTTCGACCGCGATCGGGGCGGTGCTCGCCGGCGCTCCGGCCCGCCTCGTCGATGGTCTCGCCGAGTTCGGATCGCGGCTGGGGACAGCCTTCCAGCTGGTGGACGATCTGCTCGGTATCTGGGGCGACCCGGCGGTGACCGGTAAGCCGGTCCTGTCGGATCTGCGCTCGCGCAAGAAGTCGGTCCCGGTCGTGGTGGCCCTGGAGGCGGGTGGCGCCGAAGCCGACGAACTGCGCGCCTTCCTCGCCGCCACCGGAGAGCCGACCGAAAGCGACCTGCACCGTGCCGCCGAGCTGGTTCAACGCGCCGGTGGCCGTGACTGGACCACGGCTGAGGCTGATCGCCAACTTGACGCGTGCGCCGAACTGCTGGCGTCGTTGGCCCTGCCGTCGCTCGTGGAAGCCGAACTGCTCGCCCTCGCCCGTTTTGTAACGGAACGGGATCGGTGATCTGGCTATGACACTGCTGTTCGTACTGGACCGGGAGTTCACACCACACCGGGACCGACATGTGGACGGGAGCCGCTGATGAGCTCGACCACCGACTACCGGGAATCCCAGGTCTTCTCCGACACGGTGACGGCAGCCGCCGTCCGGGCCAGAGATCACCTGCTGTCGTTGCAGTCCGACCAGGGCTGGTGGAAAGGCGAGCTCGAGACCAACATCACCATTGAGGTGGAGGACCTGCTATTCCGCGTGTTCCTCGACATCCTCACCCCTGATGTGCTTGAGCAGACCGCCCGCTGGATCCGTTCGCGCCAGACCGAGAACGGCACCTGGACGACCTACTACGGTGGCCCGCCGGACCTCAGCACGACCCTTGAGGGCTACATCGCGCTGCGGCTTGCCGGGGACAGTCCGGATGCCCCGCACATGCGGGCCGCCGCGGCGTACGTCCGGGAGAACGGCGGACCCGCCGCCACCCGGGTGTTCACCCGGATCTGGCTGGCGATGTTCGGCGAGTGGTCCTGGGACGACCTGCCGGTCATGCCGCCCGAGCTCGTGCTGCTGCCGTCGTGGTTTCCGCTCAACCTGTACGACTTCGGCTGCTGGGCCCGGCAGTCGATCGTGCCGCTGGCCATCGTCGGCACGTTCCGGCCCAAGCGCTCGCTCGGCTTCGGGATCGACGAGCTCAAGGTCGAGTTCCCGGCGCGGCCGCTGGCACCGCTGCGGTCCTGGACGGGCGCGTTCCAGCGGATGGACGCGTTGCTGCACCGGTACGAGCGCCGCCCGCTGAAGCTGCTCCGCCGGCACGCGATGCGCCGAGCCGCCGAATGGATCATCGCCCGGCAGGAGGCCGACGGCTGCTGGGGCGGTATCCAGCCGCCCTGGATTTATTCGATCATGGCGCTGACCATGCTCGGCTACCCCATGAACCATCCGGTGATCGCGACCGGGCTGCGTGGCCTGGAGCGTTACACAATCCGGGAGCGGAGGCCGGAGGGGATGGTCCGCCGGCTGGAGTGCTGCCAGTCCCCGGTGTGGGACACCGCGCTCGCCGTCGTTGCTCTGCGTGATGCGGGTCTTGCCGCCGACCACCCGGCCATGGTGCGCGCGGCCCGCTGGCTCGCGGACGAGGAGGTCACCATTTCCGGCGACTGGGCGGTCAAGCGTCCAGCGTTGGCCCCCGGTGGCTGGGCGTTCGAGTTCGACAACGACGGGTACCCCGACGTCGACGACACCGCCGAGGTCGTGCTGGCCATCCGCCGCCTGCTGCAGCCGTACAGCGGTATCGGCGGGATCGGCGGGATCGGGACCGGCGGGATCGAGGCCGCTGGTACTGGGGCCGGTGGGATCGAAACGGTGGATCCCACCCTCGCGGCCCGGCTGCGGGCAGCCGAACGCCGCGGTGTGGACTGGGCGATCGGGATGCGCTCGGCGGACGGCGCATGGGGGGCCTTCGACGCTGACAACACCCGGACGCTTCCTACGAAGCTGCCCTTCTGCGACTTCGGTGAGGTGATCGATCCACCGTCCGCGGATGTGACCGCGCACATGGTGGAAATGCTCGTCGAGGTCGGCCAGGCCCGCAATCCCATCACCGAGCGGGCGGTGAGCTGGTTGCTGGCCAACCAGGAAGCGGGCGGTTCGTGGTTCGGTCGCTGGGGCGTCAACCATCTCTACGGTACCGGCGCGGTCGTGCCGGCCCTGATTGCCGCGGGGGTGTCCGCCGACCATCCGGCGATCACTCGGGCCGTCCGGTGGCTGATCGAGCATCAAAGACCTGACGGCGCCTGGGGTGAGGACCTACGCTCCTACACCGATGACGCCTGGATCGGCCGTGGTGAGCCAACCGCTTCGCAGACGGCGTGGGCGCTGCTCGCGCTGCTCGCCGCCGCCCCGGCCGCTCCCGCGGTCGAACGGGGAGTGCGTTGGCTGGTTGACACGCAGCGGCCGGACGGAACCTGGGACGAGCCGTACTACACGGGCACCGGGTTCCCTGGAGATTTTTCGATCAACTACCATCTGTATCGGCTGAGCTTCCCGCTGACCGCGCTCGGCCGATACCTGAGTGGCGGGTCCGCATCATGACTTTCTCGGCACCGGACACATCACGGACAGCGGGTCCCGCCGAAGCATCCAAGCCGTCGGCGCTCCCGGCATCCCGGACACCGCAGGCAGCGCCAGCACCGCAGGCAGCACCGGCCGTCCAGGCGGCCGACGCCGTGACCCCTGGCACGCCGGTCGTCGCCACGTCGACAATCACGGCCAGATCGTCGATAACCGGGTCCTCCTCGGCTGGGGCCGAGCTGGGCCAGGCTGGCGCACCAGCCCTGTCCGCGGCGGCCCGGCGCCGGCCGAGGCTGGTCGTGGCCGCGCCGTTGCGGCTGGAGGCCTGGGCCGCGGCCCGCTCCGGTCTGCCCGCGGGCACGATCCTCATCCGGACCGGAATGGGCCCCGCTCAGGCCAACCGGTCCATCCGGATCATCCGGGAGGCCCGGGCCGATGCGGTGGCCCTGGTCGGTCTCGGCGGTGGGCTCGCGTCGGGGGTCAAGCCGGGGGACGTCGTGGTGGCCGACGAGGTCCGCACCTCCGACGGTTCGGTGAGCGCGCGCTGCCCGTCCGCCCCCCTGCTGGCTGGTGAACTGCGCCGGGCAGGCCTGACCGTCCATGTCGGCCCGGTCGTGTCGGTGCCCCGGCTGGCGATCGGCACCGCGCGCGCGGAGCTGGCGGCGACCGGGGCGATCGCCGTGGACATGGAATCCGCGCAGATCGCGCCGGGGGCGAACGGGGTGCCGCTGGCGATCGTCCGCGTCATCGTCGACACCGACGAACAGCCGTTGGGACGCTTTGACCTGGCCCGCCGGGGGATCGCCGGACTGCGGACGATGATGACTCTCGGACCGGTGCTGGGGCGCTGGTCAGCGGCTGTCGGATCACGTCAGGTGCTGCTTGCCGAGCCCAGGGCGTTCTGTGCCGGCGTCGAACGGGCGATCGAGGTGGTCGAGCGGGCACTGGAGATGCACGGGGCGCCGGTCTACGTGCGTAAGCAGATCGTCCACAACAGCCACGTGGTAGCTGATCTTGCTCGTCGCGGTGCGATCTTTGTCGAGGAGCTCGATGAGGTTCCAGCCGGGGCGACTGTGGTCTTCTCCGCGCACGGAGTCGCCCCCGCTGTCTGGGAACAGGCCGGCGATCGCAGCCTGTCGGTGATCGACGCCACCTGTCCGCTGGTTGAGAAGGTCCACGCGGAAGCTCGCAGGTTCACCGCGCGCGGGGACACCGTCCTGCTTATCGGGCATTCCGGGCATGAGGAGGTCGATGGCACGCTCGGGGAGGCACCCGGGAAAATCACATTGGTGGAGTCACCCGATGACGTCGCCAGGCTCGAGGTCGAGGACCCCGAACGGGTCACCTATCTCATGCAGACCACGCTCGCGGTGGATGAGGCTGAGGAAGTGGTCGACGCGCTGCGTGACCGTTTCCCGTCCGTGGTCGGGCCGGGATCGGCGGACATCTGCTATGCGACATCGAACCGGCAGAACGCCATCCGGCGGGTTGCCATCGAGGCCGATCTGGTGCTGGTGGTCGGGTCGCAGAACAGCGCCAACTCACGCCGGCTGGTCGATGTCACCGAACGTGAAGGGGTGCCGGCCCGCCTCGTCGGGGACGTCGGTGAGGTGGACATGCGCTGGTTGGTCGGTGCCGACACCATCGGCATCTCCGCGGGGGCGTCCGCGCCTCCCACTCTTGTGGACGAGCTGAGCAGGGCGTTGTCGGGTCTTGGACCGACCACGGTCGCGGTCCGTTCGGTCGGTACCGAGACGATCTCGTTCCATCTGCCCAAGGAGCTGCGCCGCCAG
>NZ_CAKJTR010000017.1:14009-38243 GCF_917627355.1 Protofrankia sp. Cj3
CCTAAGTAGTACTCGGCCCACGGAGTACTCGGCGGTGTGGTACCTGGCGGTGCGGTCCACGCCGCCGGCACGGGCGTTGGGTAGTCCACGGATGTCATTGACTACACGGCGCCCGCTTCTGGCTACCATTGGCAACGTGCGTGTGTGCTGAAAAGCATGCGGTGTGAGTCCTGCTACGGTCCACCCGATGCGCCAGGTGTCGACCGATCCGGTCCCCATAGCCCAGTTGCCGCTGGTTCACGGCATCGGTGTGCTGGCCGATCGGGCTGGCCGGGAGCGGCTTGATCAGCAGGGCTCTCCCGGCGCGCCGCTGGGGCCGGCCTTGCCGTCACCGCGGGACCAGGCGCAACGGCTGCCGGTGTTCGGGTCCAGGCCGGGCTTGGCGCTGTTCGTTCTCGGCGCGTTTTCGTTCACCGTGAGCCTGCTGCTCCAGGCGACGCTTTTCCGTCACGGCTCGGGTGACGCGGACGAGGCCGCCTACGTGCTCCAGGCCCGGATGCTGCTGCACGGGCGGCTGACGCTCGACCAGAACCTGGTGGACCCGTTCTTCCGCCCATGGCTGACCGGCGTCCACAACGGGCGGGTCTTCACCAAGTACCTGCCCGGCTGGCCCGCGATGCTCGCCGTGTCCCAGCTGCTGTTCGGGACGATGGCTGTTGCTCCCGCGCTGGCGGCCACGGCCTGGGTGGCCGCCACCTACCGGCTGGCCCGCGAACTGTTCGATGACGTGGCGACCGCGCTCACCGCCGCGCTCTTCCTCGCGTTGTCACCGTTGACCCTGTTACACACGGCGCTGCCGATGGCGTATGCGTTCACATCCGCTGTTCTGACGGGCGCGATGGCCGCGCTGTTGCGCGGCACCCGCACCGGAGCCCGCTCATCGCTGCTGGCCGCGGGCGTGGCGCTCGGTCTCGCCGCCACGGCCCGCCCGTTCGACGCCGCGCTGGTGACCACGCTCTGCTTTCCGTTCCTCCTGGCCCGCGGGCCACGTTCGCCCCTGCTTCTGCTGCGCCACGCGGCATGGGTCTCGATCGGAGCGGCACCGTTCATCGTTACAATCATGGTTTTCTGCCGATACGTCACCGGATCGGCGCGGATATTGCCGCTTGCCGCCTCCGACCCGTTGGACCGCTTCGGTTTCGGCGCGCGGCGGATCCTGCCGTCCGAACCAACGGTCGCCTTCACCAGACGTCTTGCCGGGGAAGCTTTCCGCGCGACGTTGGACGCGGCGCCCGGCTGGTTGTTCGGTGGGACCGCGCTCGTCGTCCTTGCCGGGTTCGGCCTCCTCACAGGCCTCGCGCTGGGGGGACGGCGTGCCGGGCACCTGCTGCTCGCCGTCATCGTGCTGGGAGTCTTCGCCGCCTACTTCTTCTGGTGGGGCAGTGCCATGGCGCTGCCCGGCCTTGTCGCCGGCCTCGGCCCTCACTACCACATGACCGCTCTGTCACCAGTGGTTATTCTGGCCGCGAGCGGGGCGCGCCGGCTGTGGCGGGCCGTCCCCGGGCGGCTCCCGCGGCCGGCGCGGACCGCGATGGCGGCTGGCTGCGGGCTGGCGCTGGCGGCCGTGACCGCGGCCGGGCTACCAGCCAAGGTCAACGTGCAGCGTTATGTCAACGCGGTCGACGGGCAGGTGCTCGGTCTCATCCCGAAAAATCTTGCTGGGCCGGCGGTCGTCATCGTGACCCCGCCCACTCCCAGTCGCTACACACAGGTTCCCTACCATTTCTTACGCAACGATCCGGAACTGTCGGATGACGTAGTGTATGCGGCCGATCTCGGTGCGGCTGACGTGCGGCTCGCTGAGACGATGCCGGGCCGGCGGCTGTACCGGCTGCGTCCCGACGAGATGATCGAGGCGGAGAACCCGTGGAGCACGCGGGGCTCGTTCGCTGAACTCCATCCCGTTGACGGGAGTAAGATCAAAATCCGGGTGTCGGCGGTACTCCCTGAGAACGTGCCCTATGCCTCGGTCTATCTGCGCGTCGGAGACCGGACAGTGACCCGCCCGCTGCCCGCCACGCCCGCTACCGGCAGCGCTGGCTCGTCTCAGGCGGTGACCTGGACGCTCACCGGCGCGGCTACCGCGGGCGTGGCCGGCACTGCCGGGGCTGATGTCAGCCTGGCCGCGGTGAACCTGCCGGACGAGCTGGTCGTGGGGCTGGTGGCGAGCGACCGTCCAGATATGGCCCGCGCGTGGCGCTGGGAGGACCGCATCCCCGTAGCACGGCATCCGGACGGCCGACTGGTCGCCCTGACACCGGGCCAGGGTTGGCGACAGGTTCCGGGGCAGCACGGCGAGGGCTGGGTACAGGCCGCGATCACGGGCGCCCTGAACATTGCCGTCGAGCCGGGCGGCCGGGCGCCATCGGATGGATCGGAGTAGCCAGCCCGAACAGCCCGAACAGCCCGATCAGATCAGATCAGATCAGATCGGGCTGTTCGGTGTACAGCTCACGGATGATCGACAGGTCGAACATCCGCCTGGCGGCAGGGGCGGCCGCGCTGTCTGACAGCACGCGGACATTGGCCGCGATCAGGGCATCAGTCATCGTGAACAGGCCGTTGCGACGGGTGTCCGCGGTTTCGACGAGGGCGCCCAGTTTTTTGTTCTTCTCCAGTTGCTCACCGACGTCGAGCCCGGCCGACCGGGCGTAGACATCGGTGACGAGCCGGGTGCCGGCCATCGGGTCGGTCAGGTCGTCCTTCCAGCCCCGGACCTCGGCGGCCAGGAACGCTTTGATTTTCTTTCTCGCCGTGGTGACCGCGTCCGCACTCACCACGTACACGTTGGAAACCAGCGGGTAGCCGTGGTCGGCGAGCAGAAACGTCATGGTTTCGACGCCCTGGCGGGCGAGGACCGCCGGGGCGTCGGTCACCACGGACAGGATGCCGTCGACCTGGCGGTCCGCGACCGCCCGCACGTAGTCGGGCAGGACGACCTGGGTGATGGCCGTCCCCGCGATTCCCGCGGTGGCCAGAAAGGACGTCCAGACGGCAGCGCTGCCTGCCGCCATGCCGATGCGCATCCCGGCCATATCCTGTGGCGTTCTGATCGGTCTGTCCGCCGGCGACACGATGGCCCAGGGGGACTTCTGATGCTGCGCGCCGATCACCCGTAGCCGTGCGCCGTTGGAGATCTCTTTCACCAGGGCGTCCGGCGTGGTCACACCGACGAGTGCCGAGCCCGAGGCCACCGACGCCGCCATCGCTCGAGCCCGCGGGCCACCCTCATGGAACTCCGCGTGGGTGAACCCAGCCTGGCGGTAATAACCGCGTTGGTCGGCGATATAGGAGCCGGCGAACTCGACATCGGGCTTTCCCGGGAGCCACAACGTCAGCGGACCGAGATCCAGCGTTCCTGTTCCGGGGCTGGCCGGTCTGCCGATCCGCCGGACGGCCCAGGCCGCCGATCCGGCGCCGGTGCCGAGCCCGGCGGCGGCAACGGCGGCGAGCAGCAGCCCTCGCCGGGACAACCGGGCACCGGCTGAGCGCTTGCTCTTCCCCGCATCGTTCACGGCCCGCCTCGCGTCCGGCCCGACCCACACCGGTTGTTCGATCGTGGCCGGGTCGACATCGAGCGGCGGCCGCGGCCGGCGCGGTTTCGGCGTATCGGGAGCCAGCACCGCCAGGCCGACAGTGTCGAGATCATCGCCATCCCGTCCGCTGGCGTTGGCCCTGGCGGCTGTGATCCCGGCGGGTGTGATCCCGGCCGGTGTGATCCCGGCGGCCGCGATGACGCTGTCCGCGGTCGTATCGACGGGAGGCGGCTGTCCGGCGACCGGCTCCGCGGTCTCCTCGAAGCCGCTCCGGCTGTCCGTACCGTCCGGGCGCAGTCCATCGATAACACTAGCGACCATGGTCGGTGCTTCGTAGAAGGCGCTTGCGGTCGGCCAGGCGTCGGGGCTCGGTGCTGTCGCTGCCACCGCCGGTTGTGCGGCCGGTGCTGACAGAAGCGCTTGCAGCTGGCGGCGAATCCGCTCCGTCGTGGGCCGGGCGGCGGGTTCTTTGGCCAGAATCGGCCGGAGTATCAGAAAGGTCCGAGCCGCGTGCACCGGTGCGCTCGGCCCTTCGTAGACGACCGCGTGCATGGTCGCGAAGGTGGTGTCCCGACCGAACGGGGAGACGCCTTCCGCCGCGTGCAGCAGGGTGGTCGCGAGTGAGAAAAGATCGCTTGCGGGACCGGCTGTATCTCCTCGGATGCGTTCTGGGGCCATATAGGCGGGAGTGCCAACCACACCGCCCGCGGCTGTGATCCGATGATCCGTTTCGTAGGCCGCGACGCCGAAGTCCGCGAGTTTGACGGTACCGTCAGCTGTGATCAACACATTCGAGGGTTTGACGTCGCGGTGCAGAACTCCTTTGCGATGCCCGTGTACAAGCGCGTCCAACAGGGCGATCCCGATCCGGGCGACCTCTCGTTCAGCCAGCGCGCCGTCTTGCGCGATCACTGTCGCCAGTGAGCGTCCCGGGACCAGATCCATCACGATCCACTGCGCACCGTGGTCCTCGACCAGGTCGTACACGGTGACCACATGGGGATGAGCACCGAGCCGCGCGGCGTTACGCGCTTCGCGGCGAGCACGTTCGATCAGCAGTTCGCGATCGTGGGTCGAGAGGTTGTCAGGAATACGGATCTCTTTGAGGGCACGCTCGACACCGGCGTCGGTGTCGACGGCCCGCCAGACCGTCCCCATCCCGCCTGAGCCAAGCTGTTCGACCAGCCGGAACCGCCCGCCGATCAGGTGCGTGACCGTGTGCCCGCCTCGCGTCATACGTCCGCCTTCACCCTGCAACGCGTGCCCAGCCCCAGGTGGCCCCCGCGCTGTTGCCCACTGTCTTTTTCGCCGATGTTAGGCGCAGCCGGGGACAGCCATTGGTTGGCTGGTTCGGGACTCACCGGTCAGGTCTACACACAATCACCGCTTGGATTGCGGCCGGGCCGGTCATCCGGGCTCGATGTCACGGATTTGGCGAACCTGGACCCCCCGGGAATGGTGTGCGTCACGCCCGGATCGCTTTTGAAGTCCGAGCAGCCGGTGCCGGGATGGGTGCCGGGGGCCGATGTCCAGTTTATCGGGGCCGGTGTGACGTTCGTCCAACACCGGCCACACAGCGGACGCACGGCACCGACCGGCCACCGGACACGGCCCAGGCGCCTGCCGTGCGATGGCCGCCCGGTCCGCGGGCCGTCCGCCGTGGACTGGTTCTGGCTGGGCCGCTGGACCTGCCGTCCGTCGTCGGTATCCACTGCCGATCATGATTCGGCCGCTGTCGGGTTTCCGACACGCGTTCGTCCGAATTTCTGGTCAAAAACCCTGACTATGCGGTTGACCTGCGGTGACGGATGCCAGATGTGGCCCGGGGCCGGTGGAGCGGCCCGGGAGAAGTGGCCGATTCAACGTTCTCGATGAACATACAAGCTGTACGTACACCCTGTATGTTCTCGAGGTGGAGCGGTCGTCCGGCCGCACGATGTCGACGCCGAAGGGCGGTATTGCCATGGCGGTGGAGTGGCGGTACTCGTTGCGGATCGGGATGTACCTGGCCAAGCAGAAAGTGCTGCGTCGTAAGCACTTTCCGCTTGTTCTCGAACTCGAGCCGTTGTTTGCCTGCAATCTGTCATGCACCGGATGCGGCAAGATTCAGCACCCGGCGTCCGTGCTCAAGCAGCGGATGAGCGTCGAGGACGCCATGGCCGCGGTGGAGGAGTGCGGCGCGCCGGTGGTCGCGATCGCCGGTGGTGAGCCGCTGATGCACCCGCAACTCGACGAGATCGTCCGCCGGCTCATCGCTCGCAAGAAGTTTGTCCTGCTGTGCACCAACGGGCTGTTGCTCCGCAAGAAGATGGCGAAATTCACACCGTCGCCCTACTTCACCTTCATCGTCCACATCGACGGGCTGCGGGAGCGGCACGACGCGGTCGTGGAGAAGGCGGGCACCTTCGACGAGGCGATCGAGGCGATCGCCGCGGCCAAGGCCGCGGGCTTCCGGGTGGGCACCAACTCCACCTTCTTCAACAACGACAGCCCACAGGACGTGATCGACGTCCTGTCCTACCTCAACGACGAGGTCAAGGTCGACCAGATCCAGCTCTCGCCCGCCTACGCCTACGAGAAGGCGCCCGACCAGGAGCACTTCCTTGGCGTCTCGCAGACCCGCGAGCTGTTCTCCAAGGTCTTCGGTGACGGTCGGCGCGAGAAGTGGCGGCTGAACCACTCGCCGGTCTTCCTGGACTTCCTGGAGGGCAAACGCGATCTTTCCTGCACGGCCTGGGGCATCCCGAGCTACTCGCTGTTCGGTTGGCAGAAGCCCTGCTATCTGATGAGCGACGGTTATGTGTCGTCCTACAAGGAGCTGGTCGAGACCACCGACTGGGACGCCTATGGCCGGGGTAAGGACCCCCGCTGTGCGAACTGCATGGCGCACTGTGGTTATGAGACTTCCGCGGTCCTCGCCACCACGTCGTCGCTGAAGGAGTCCCTGCGCGCCATGCGCAGTGTCTGAGGCGCTGTGCGCCCCATCCCGTTACCGTCTGTTAGTATAGAAGAGCTGGTCGCCAATGGTGACCAGCTCTTTACTTTTTCGTTTCCAAGCCGACCAGCAGCCGGTCAAGAACCTCGCCCGCCTCACGCCGGGCTGTCGCGGGTTCGGAAGCTCGGCCGATCAACAGGCTCGCTTCGGACAGCACGGCCGCGAGCACTCGGGTGAGAGGCGCGATCGGCAGCGGGTCGATTCGTCCTTCGTCGATGGCCTTGTTCAGCCATTCGGCGAGCAGGCGGTAACCGTAGCGCTCGACCAGGACGTCCCAGGCGTCGTGGCCGAGCACCGCCGGGCCGTCGACCAGCACGATGCGTTGAAAATCGCTGTCGGTGCAGATGTCGAGAAACGACTGGAAGCCGGTTCGCAGCTGTTCCCAGGCATCCGTGGCCGGTTCGTCCGTAGCGCGCTTGAGCTCGGTGGTGACGAGCTGCTCGGCGACCTCAAGGGCGACCTGTTCCATCACCGCGCTGAAAAGATCAGCTTTGTCTCGGAAGTGATGGTAAAGCGCTCCGCGCGTCACCCGCGCGTCGGCCACGATCTCTTCGGTGCCTGTTGCCGCGTACCCCTGGGTCCCGAATCGGTGTCTCGCGGCGGCCAGGAGAACCTCTCGGGTGGCGGCCGGATGCTCGCTCCCGCGGATCCTGCTCATTCGCTGATTATGTTGCACTCAGTCTTCTGGTGGGCTTGTTTGGGGGTGGAAATGTCCGTCACTGTACCTGGTTGAGCTGGCTGAGATATTTAGCGCGACCGGCAATAGGGGACGCGGCGTCGCGGGGCTGGGGCGCGCACCTCGCGTCGTTGTCGTCAGTCGCCACCCCACATCTGCGCTGGCTCCCGCCGCCGCCTCGCGATGCACGCACCCCAGCTCCGCTCCTTGATCCACACCCCTGTTGCCGGGCGCTCTTGACGATCAGATGAGGGTCGCGGTACCGGATACCGCGACGGCGCCGGTGGCCCCTCGAAGGCGCCTATGGTATCAGGACAATCTGGAGCTTCCGGTCGTCTGGAGCGCGACGATCCTCATAGTCTTATGGCTATGACCACGATTGAGCCACGCCCACCGGCTGTCGAGTGGGGCGAGCCGCGCAGCAGGACAATCACCTGGCATGATCCGATGATCGTTGCCGCGATGGCGCGGACCATGAGTGGCCTCGACTTTTTCCTGGCGATGCGTGACGGCACGGTGCCGCACCCGCCGATCGCCATGCATTTCGACTTCGAGATCGATAGCGTCGCCGAGGGAGACGTGCTTTTCCACTGCACCCCGGACGAATCAGCATACAATCCGCTCGGTATGGTGCACGGTGGTCTTGTCTGCACCCTGCTGGACACGGTGACCGGTTGTTCCGTGCATACATCGCTGCCGGCCGGTCTTGGTTGTGCGTCTATCGAGATCAAGGTCAACTATCTGCGGCCGATCCACGTGGTCGACGGCCGCCCGAGCCGACTGACCGCGCACGGCTGGGTGGTGCGGCCCGGCCGCCGTGTCGTCTTCGCCGAAGGGGACGTCCGCGATGCTGACGGCAGGACAGTCGCCACCGCGAGCAGCAGCTGTCTGGTGTTCCCGCTGGAGGACATGCCCCCGTCGTCCTGATGATCGCGAATGCCGGGCGGTCGCTCACCAGCGGGCGACCATGGCCCGGCCTGCCTCCAGCGCCTGGCGCAGCGTGACCGCGTCCGATGCCAGTGCGCTGATCAGGACTCCCGGCCCGGCCAGCGGGAGCAGGGCGAAGGTGTCGGTGACGGCCGCGCCGGTCGCGAGGCCGGCTGGTCCGGGTCCGGCGATCAGCAGTGAACCGGCCACGCGAGCGGTACCGAGAACAGCCGGTCCGTCGAGGCCGGGCATGGTCGGGCCGAGAGTGAGTTCCTGGCGCAGCAGCGGCCGCCACGTCCGGTCGTGTCCCTGGTCCCGGTCCTGCTTCTGGTTGTGTTCCTGGTTGTGTTCCTGGTCGCTGACGTCGACGCGCAGCGCGGTGGAGATCGAGCCAGCCGGTTCGCCGAAGCGCCCGAGGACGATCTCCTCCCGCCACAGCAGGCAGGCGGTCGATGCCAGCCGGATGCTCGCCCGCATGCGGTGCCGGCAGCCGCGGGCGGCCACCGTCGGCTCGGGCAGATACACGAGCGCCGCACCGGGCCCGACGTCGGCATGGACGTCGAACAGGGAGGACCGATCCGTGTCGTCCCCATGGTCGTGCCAACGGTCGTCACTCTGGTTGTCACCGCGGCAGTTCCCCTCCCCGTGGTCGCCGCGCCCGCCGAATCCGGGCAGGGCGACGGTTGCCGCGACCGTGCGAAGGCGCAGGCACACTCCGGTCCCGACAGCGATGTCGAGCCGCAGCCGGTCACCGGCCAACGGGCCGGCCGCGGCATTCACCAGATGGACGGTCACGGTCGGCCGGCGCATACGCTGTGGATCATTATGGCTGCCGTGCCTGTCAGTCGTGCCGGTGCGGCGCAGCACCAGCGGTACCTGCGACCGAAGTTCGCTCACCCGGATCCCGCCGTCATCGGTCGGATCGACCCGTACGGCAGCGTGCGCGCTGATCGATGCCCGGCCCCGGCCGCCATGGTCGATGCTGGCTGCCGGCCGCGGCATGTTCAGGCCATGCTCCCGGGCCGGGGAGCCCGCGCCGGCTGGGTACCCGGCAGCGGACGTTGTGACAGCACCCATTGGGTCACTGGTGCCGCTCCTGGTTCGACGGCAAGCGAGGTGAACAGCACCGGACGTCCGTGCCGGATCCGTTCGGCATCCCGGGCCATGACGCCGAGGTCCGCGCCCACCAGCGGGGCGAGGTCGGTCTTGTTGACGACGAGCAGATCACTGTTGGTTACCCCAGGTCCTCCCTTGCGGGGCACCTTGTCGCCGCCGGCCACGTCGATGACGAAGATCTGCCGGTCGATCAGGCCGTAGCTGAAGGTTGCCGTCAGGTTGTCTCCACCGCTTTCAACAAAGATCATATCGAGCGGGCCGCAGTTCGACTCCAGGTCCTCGACGGCGTCGAGGTTCGCGGTGATGTCGTCCCGGATGGCGGTGTGCGGGCAGCATCCGGTCTCGACCGCGCGGATGCGCGCCGGGTCGAGTACACCGGCCGCGCGCAGGAAGTCGGCGTCCTCGGTGGTGTAGATGTCGTTGGTCACGACGGCGAGCCGCAGCGTGCCGGCGAGGCTCCGGCACAAGGCCGCGACCAGCGCGGTCTTGCCGCTGCCGACCGGCCCGCCGATACCGATGCGGACCGCCCGGCCGGCTGGGAGCACGCCCGGCGGCATGCGCGGTGTCGCCGCGTGGGTTGTTATGGCCTGGGCTGCGGCGCCGCCCCCAGCGGGGAACGTCTGAAGGTCATGCTCGCGGTGCATCGCTACACCTTCCCGAACTTCTACCCGACCCGCACCCCGGAAATCCGTGATCTCAGGAGGCGAACATGCGAATTTCGGCGGTACGGTGGCGCTCGGCGAGGAGGTCCAGACGCGGTCCGGCGAGCGCGGGCAGGTTCGCGGGCGGGCGTTCAGCGAGCGATACCGCTTTGGCGGCGATGCGCTCGAGGTCGGTCGCCAGCCGCGCGAGCAGGGCCGTGACCGCGAGTGGGTCCAGACCGAGCAGGCGGACGGCGCCCGACGCGGGTCCACTGACCGCTCCGTAGGCTACGCCGAGCGCGGCATCGGCGGGGGAGACCCCAGCGACCCCGGCGACCAGGCCGAACGCGATCGGATGGTGCGGCGCAGGGAGCAGGCAGCGCACGTCCGGCCAGGCGGCCCGGCCGGCGCGCAGCAACGCCCGGCCCTGGGCACGGCTTGCGGCCCGCTGAGCGGGGGAGGGGGTCCGCGCGTCCAGCTCCGCGTCCAGCTCGATGATGAGCCCGTCCGGAACGGGCCCGTTCGCCAGGCGCAACCGGCAGGTGGCCGCGGTGAAAGTGGCGGCCACCAAGCCCACGGTGGCCAGCCGTCCGCGCAGGAACCGTTCAAGATCGTCGAGATCGCCGACGCTGCCGTCGACGACCGCGGCCTCGACACCGCCTGAGTGCGCATGCCCGCCGGCCGGTAGCCGCCCGTCCGCCAGTAACAACAACGCCGCCGAGGACGATCCTGCCGTGATGCCCTCCCTGGAATCGTGAACCGGGGCCTCGTAGGTTACCGGACCGGGACGGGTCTCTCCGGGTGCCCGGCCGGCGGAGGCGATCAGCGGTCCCGCGTCCCTCCCCCTATCTCCGGAGAGAGGACCGGGGACGGGGGCGGAGCCCCGGAAACCGAGAGCGGGACTGCCACCGCCCACGAAGCAGCACCCGTGAAGCGTTGATCACGGGAGAGCTGTGTCTCGAAAATGTAGAGAAGATTAGCGACAATCTTTCTTTGGTGTCTCTGTCCAGGTCGTCAGACGGCTGATCCCTGTATGGCTGGAAGAGTGTGTTCGGGGGTGTCGAGCCAGAACTTCTGGCCTTCGGTGGTGACGGTGATGCCGATGCGGGTATGATCGGGGCTGTCGGCATCGATCCACCAGCGGTAAGTGTCCTCCAGCTCGTTCCAAAGGTTACGCGGTCCTGACTGACAGACCTCATGTCTGTCAGTTCCGGGTATGAATGAGCCCCAAGAACCGGACGGGTGGTGAGATATCCATAGGATCTCGGTACCATCCTCTTCGGGACGCCGGCCTGTCGTGCATCCTTGCATTCTGGTGCTGAACGCGAATCCGGCATGGAAATCGGTGAATGGTTCGATCGGATGAAGGCCGGTGTAGGTGATGCGCGCGGTCCTCTCGTCGGTTCCCCACACGTTTCGGACCCGCCGCTGATTCCTCATGTACATGAAGGGGGCTTCGCCGTGAAAGCGACCGTGCGCAGTCCCATCGGCTGCCACAGTGAGGCAGGCGAGGGCACCGTGGTGGAAGCTGCCGGCGATCGGGACGACGATCCGGCCTCTGGGGCGGGTCTGCGCGAGCCAGGCGGGCGGGACGGTGAACACGTTCGCGGTGGCGATCACCCTGTCGAACGGTGCACGCTGCGCGTAGCCGTCGGCTCCGTCACCGGTGATGACCGTGACGGGCAGGCGGAGTCTGGCCAGGGCAGCGCGGGCGTGCGTTGCTACGATGGGGTCGACTTCGATAGTGGCAACGGACCCTGGCTCAGCGCGTTCCGCTAGAAGCGCGGCGTTGTATCCGGTGCCGGCACCGATTTCGAGGATGTTCATTCCGGGCCGGACATCGAGCAAGGTAAGCATCTTGTCCATGAGCCAGCCCGCGGTGCTGGAACTTGTCGGGATGATGCCCTTACCGTCGTACTCGTCGCTTCCGTCGTCGACCTGTGTGGTGACGGCTTCGGAACCGTTGACCTCTCTCAGCCAGGCTTCCGGATCGTCGGAACGACGTACCGGGACCATCCACCCGTCGTCACGACGAATCCAGATGGTCTCGGGAATGAAGTCTTCCCGCCTCATGCGGTGCCAGTCCCCTTGCAGGTCGGACAGGTGATTCTTACAGTCTTCCCATCCTGGCTGACCTCGGTTGTCTTATCTCCCTTGCAGGCCGGGCAGGGCCCGGGGGACTGCGAGTGTTTTCCCACGGCGTCTCCTTGAAGCGTGCAGAGAACAGGCGGTGATCTTGCCGGCGCCGACGGGCGTGGACGAGCGGCCTGACGTTAGGTTGATCACTCCGCGGTGGAGCGGCAAGAGGTATCTCTATGGGCGGAATCAAGCGGTCAGTGCACCGCCCGCCTCCCGTCGGGAGCCTAGGTTTGGGTTCAAATCAGGCTATTGGGGCAGATCGGGAACTTATTCGATCACGATCAAGCTTGCCGAGCCTCTGCTCCCAGCACAATGTGGGGTGCACTGAACTACTGGAGACCACCGGCCCTTCAGGTCCGCTGTCCACGGAACCGGAACCGCTCCACTCCCGGAAAGGAATCAGAAGAGGAAGTAGCGCTGGGCCATCGGGAGCTCGGTCACGGGCGTGGCTTCGATGGCCTCCCCGTCGATGGTCACGGTGAACGTGTCCGGGGCGACCCGGATATCGGGGGTCGCGCTGTTCTCGGGCAGGTCGGCCTTACCGCGCTGGCGCACGTCGGCGACTGCGACCATCGGCTTGGCCAGGCCGAGCCGCTGCGGCAGGCCGTCGTCGAGGGCGGCCGGGGCGACGAACGTCAGCGATGCCGCCGCCGCCGGGCCGGGCGCGGCCCCCCACATCGGCCGCGGCAGCACCGGCTGCGGAGTCGGGATGGAGGCGTTCGCGTCGCCCATCGCCGCCCACACCACGAACCCACCCTTGAGGACGACCGACGGCCGGACACCGAAGAAGGCCGGGTCGTAGAGGACAAGGTCGGCGAGTTTGCCCGGTTCCACCGAGCCGATCTCGTGGTCCAGGCCGTGCGCCACCGCCGGGCAGATCGTGTACTTGGCGACGTAGCGCCGGGCGCGGGCGTTGTCCGCGGGCCCGTCCCCGGGCAGGGGGCCGCGTCGCGCCTTCATCACGTGCGCGGTCTGCCAGGTGCGCAGCACGACCTCGCCGATGCGGCCCATGGCCTGTGAGTCCGAACCGATCATCGAAATCGCGCCGAGGTCGTGCAGCACGTCCTCGGCGGCGATGGTCGACGGCCGGATCCGGCTTTCGGCGAAGGCCAGGTCCTCGGGCACGGCCGGGTTCAGGTGATGGCAGACCATGAGCATGTCGAGATGCTCGTCGAGGGTGTTGACCGTGTGCGGCCGGGTCGGGTTTGTCGAGCTCGGCAGCACATTCGGTGCCGCGGCCACGGTGATGATGTCCGGGGCGTGCCCGCCCCCGGCGCCCTCGGTGTGGTAGGCGTGGATGGCTCGCCCCGCGATCGCGGCGAGCGTGTCCTCGACGAAACCGGCCTCGTTGAGGGTGTCGGAATGCAGCGCCACCTGCACCCCGGCGGCGTCCGCGACCCGCAGGCAGGTGTCGATCGCGGCCGGGGTCGACCCCCAGTCCTCGTGCAGTTTGAAGCCGGCGGCACCGGCGCGCAGCTGTTCCCACAGCGCGGCCTCGCCGACGGTGTTGCCCTTCCCGAGCAGGACGACGTTCATCGCCACGGTGTCCATCGCGGACAGCATCCGGGCGAGGTTCCACGGGCCGGGGGTGACGGTGGTGGCCTTGGTTCCCTCGGCTGGGCCGGTCCCGCCGCCGATCAGCGTGGTGATGCCGGCGCCGAGGGCCTCAGGGACCTGCTGCGGGCAGATCAGGTGGACGTGACAGTCCACCGCGCCCGCGGTGAGGATCTTCCCGTTGCCGGCGAGGATCTCCGTGCCGGGCCCGATGACCAGACCGGGATGGACCCCGTCCATGGTGTCGGGGTTGCCGGCCTTGCCGAGCGCGACGATCCGGCCGTCCCGGATGCCGACGTCGGCCTTGACCACGCCCCAGTGATCCAGCACGACCGCGCCGGTGATGACCAGATCGGGGGTGCCTTCGGCACGCGAGGCCCGGGCCTGTCCCATGGACTCCCGGATCACCTTGCCGCCGCCGAAGACCGCCTCGTCGCCGGTGCCGGTGCCGGCCGGCCCGCGGCTGCGGTCCTCGGTCACCTCGATGAACAGGCCGGTGTCCGCCAGGCGGATGCGGTCACCGACGGTGGGACCATACAGGTCGGCGTAACGGGCGCGGTCCAGGTACCTGTTCACTGGTCCGTCCCCAGCGCCGTCCCCGCTTCCGTCCCCGCTTCCGTCCCCGTGCCGGCCGTTCCCGCGCGGTTCGGCCCTGTCCCGCTCGGCTTCGCGCTGTCCGGCGCGGCCGGATCCAGCGGGCCGGCCGATTCGGTGCGCAGACCCGGCACGATCCGGCGGCCGGCGAGCGGCACCAGCTCCACCTCGCGTTCCACACCGGGCTCGAAGCGGACGGCGGTGCCGGCGGGAACGGCGAGCCGGTGCCCCCAGGCGGCGTTCCGATCGAACTCCAGCGCGGGGTTGGCCGCGGTGAAGTGATAATGCGACCCGACCTGCACGGGACGGTCACCGAGGTTGCGAACCCGCAGCGTCAGCACGGGGCGCCCCGGGTTGATCTCAACCGGGTCGTCGCCGTGGCGGACCTCGCCCGGCCGGACGCCGGCCGGGGCCCGGGAAGCCGGAGTCCCGGGGGCACTCATGGGATCGGCTGGTGAACGGTCACCAGTTTGGTGCCGTCCGGGAAGGTCGCCTCGACCTGGACCTCGGCGAGCATCTCGGGGACTCCGTCCATGACATCCTCGCGGGTGAGCACGCCGCGGCCGGCCGTCATCAGATCGGCGACCGTGCGCCCGTCACGCGCGCCCTCCAAGAGGAAGGACGTGAGAATGGCGGTTGCCTCGGGATGGTTGAGCCGCAGACCGCGGGCTCGTCGCTCCCGGGCAAGCCCGGCCGCGACATGGATCAGCAGCCGTTCCTGCTCATGCGGGCTCAGCAGCACAGCTGGAAGCTTACGGCGTGTTTCGGCAGCCGTCGTTCGATCGGGGAGCCGCGTCCAGGCGGTCCCTGGCAAGGCCGTGGGCCACACCGATACCGGATGAGTTGTACCGGTGTGGCCCAGAACACGGCCAGGGGCCGCCTGGACGGCGCGAGCCGGACACTCCTATTGCCTAATACGCACGGTTGTTTTTTTAATGCGTATGGTGGCCAGTCTGCCTGGGAAAGGCTTCGGGTTGTGTCCGTTCGGGACCATTTGGTTACGGAAAGGTTACAGGCCGCGGGTTCATGGGCGCGATCGGCCTGACTGGCAGCAGAGTGATGCGGCCATGCCGCTAAGAGCGCACGGTAACAGGGGTGTGGATCAAGAAGCGGGGCTGAGGCACGTGCGTCGCGAGGCCGAGGAGGGAGTCACCGGAGGTGCTGGGGGCGACTGGCGGCAACGACGCGAGGCGCCGTCTGGCGCCGGCAGGCCCTGGGCGAACTTCTGGCGGCGACCACTACGGCGTGCCTGATGGATGGTGGTCGATGTGGGCGATGATCCAGAAAATCGATGATCCATTCAGATACGCCCTGGGCCGGGCTCGCCAGAACTGGGTTTTCGGAGGTTGTATGATTGCCGAGCGTGACCGCGAACGGGCGCGGCCGGCGTCCGGGCCTGTGCTCCGCTCGCCCGACGCGGCGCCGGTGTGGATGACACCGGCTGGTGGGACGGCCCATGCCGAGCCTTCGGTCCGCGCTGTGCGCTTCGGCACCGTCGCGGTATCCCCCCAGCTGGCTCCGACAGCGGGGGAACGTGAACGTCTGCGGCGGGTCGCGAACGGTACCCAGGAAGCGGACCTGGCCGTCCGCGGTGGCATGGTCGCTGTCGTCCAGGCTGGTGAGCTGCGGCATCGTGACCTGCTCATCGTCGGTAAGTTCATCGCCGCGGTGACACGCCCCGGGGCGCTGCGTGCCCGCCGTACCCTGGACGCGTCCGGTCGTTACCTGTTGCCGGCCTACGTCGACCCGGGCGTCCGGTTGGAACAGACGTTGCTGACGCCCGGCGAGCTCGCCCGTCTCGTCGTGCCCCGCGGGACGGTCACCCTGCTTGTGGACGCGGACCTGCCCGCAGCCCTGTGCGGACCGCGCGGTACGCGGCTCGTGACCGCTTCGGGGACCCCGGTGCGGCTGCTTGCCAGGACCTCTCCGGCAGCTGGCGGCGCCAGCCTCCCGGACGCCGGGATGCGGCTGCCCCCGCAGGCCGTTCCCCGGATCGGACCCGCCGAGCCGCCACCACCCGACGCCCCCGCGGAACTCGCCGGGGCATGGCAGATCGCTGACATCGCCGAGCACGGTCACCTCGACCGGATGGTCCACCGCATGGTCGAGGCCGGTGCGGAGCCGATGACTGCCATCCGGGCGGTGACCCTCGGCCCGGCCCGCCGGTACGGCTTGGAGCACCTGCTCGGATCGCTCGCGCCGGCACGGCTGGCCGACGTCCAGATCGTCACTGACATCGCGGGACCCAGACCACCGGAGATCGTTCTCGCCAGCGGGCGGATGGCCGCCGAGCGCGGCCGCCCGCTGTTCGACAACCTCGATGCTGTCCCTGAGTGGAGCCGGGAACGGATGGCTCTGCCGGCTGGCCTGCACAGCGGCTCGTTCACCGCCGCGGCGGCCACGGCCGCGACGGCCGGCATGGTTGACGGTGTACAGGTGAGCGCCGCCGCGGGCAGCGCGCCCGATATCCAGATCATCCAGGTTCGACCTGCTCGTACCGGCGATGGCACCGGTCAGGTGGTGGCTGATCCCGGGCATGACGTGATCAAGATTGCCATGATTGCGCGACAGGCGGACCGAGCCGCCGCGACCCGGGTCGGTTTCATCCGCGGGGTTGGCCTGCGCCAGGGTGCGATCGCGATGACCACCAGCGTGGCTCCCGGCGATCTGGCCATCATCGGAGTCACTGACCAGGACATGATGACCGCGGCGCGGGCGCTGGAGGGAATGTGCGGCGGTTTTGTGGTGGTCGACCGCGGCTGGGTGCTGGCGGCATGCCCGCTACCGGTGGCGGGGCTGCTGAGTGACGCCCCATGGGAAGCTGTGCGTGATCAGCTGGCCGGCGTCGACGCGGCCGCCGCGGTGCTCGGCTGCACGTTGCCGTCGCCCTTCCTGACCCTCGCGCCGTTGGGCCGGCGGCTCTGTCGCGATCTTCTTTGCCGGCCCTGATGGCCGACCAGCCATCGATATTGATCATTGGAGCCGCCGGTGTGGCGGGCATCGCGGGCGGAGGCACGGCCGTCGGCCTCCCGCTGACGGGATCGGCGGGAGTGTGTCGTTCCCTACGTTCAAACGTTGCAAAAGGGTACATTTCAGTGAACCGAGGCGGCCATGGCTGATGGGGGCTGAGCGGCGCGCGGAGCCGGCTGGGCGCGTGAACAGCCTGCGTATGGAGGGTGTCTCTCGCTCCGCTGACAGCTGCCGCTCCGGGTGGCGCTCGTCGGCTTGTGCGCCGAAGTTCTGGAAGTATTTCGCGCACCGGCGGCGGGCACAGGTACAGCGACGAGAGGGGTGGCCGACGTGGCTCAGGACTTCACGAAGGTCGGAGTTGTCGGGCTCGGCACCATGGGCGCGGGGATCACCGAGGTACTGGCGCGTGCCGGCATCGAGGTGGTGGGGGTGGAGCTCGATGGCGAGACACTTGCCCGGGGGCTCGACCACATCCGGCATTCCACCGAGCGGGCGGTCAGCCGCGGCAAGCTGACCGAGGCCGACCGGGACGCCCTGTTCGACCGGATTCACGCCGGTACCGACCTGACGGCCGTGGCCGAGTGCCGGCTGGTCGTTGAGGCGGTGCCCGAGCGGATCGAGGACAAGCGGGCGGTTCTCGCGGAGCTGGACAGGCTGTGCCCGTCCGGCACGATCATCGCTACGAACACGAGCTCGCTGTCGGTCACCGAACTGGCCGCCGGCACCTCCCGCCCGTCGCGGGTGATTGGCACGCACTGGTTCAACCCGGCGCCGGTGATGGGCCTCGTGGAGATCATCCGGACGGTGGTCACCGACTCCGCCGCGCTGGAGGATCTGGAAGCGCTGGTCGCGAAGGTCGGCAAGAGCGCGGTGGTCGCCGGGGACAGGGCTGGCTTCATCGCCAACGCCCTGTTGTTCGGGTACCTCAACAACGCCGTGCGGATGCTGGAGGCACACTACGCCACCAGGGAGGACATCGACGCGGCCATGCGGCTGGGCTGCGGTCATCCGATGGGCCCACTGGCGTTGCTGGACCTCATCGGCCTCGACTCCGCCTACGAGATCCTCGATTCGATCTACCATACGTCCCGGGACCACCTGCACGCCCCGGCGCCGCTGCTCAAGCAGCTGGTCACGGCCGGGATGCTCGGCCGCAAGACCGGTCGCGGGTTCTACACCTACGCGGCTCCCGACTCCTCCCAGATCGTCGACGCCGTCACGCCGGACGCCGTGGCCTCGTCCGATTCCGGGCGCTCGGGCGCGGCCGTCAGGCCGGTGCGCACGATCGGTGTCATCGGTACCGGCACCATGGCCGGCGGGATCATCGAGGTCTGCGCCCGTCATGGCTATGATGTGATCTTCCGTGCCCGGGGCGAGGAGAAGCTCGCTGGTGTCCGCAAGAACCTCGAGCGCTCCCTGGACAAGGGCGTCGCGAAGGGCCGGATCTCCTCGGACGACCGGGCCGCGACACTGGCCCGGGTGCGGGGCACCACCGACCTTTCCGCGCTTGCCGGCTGTGACCTCGTCATCGAGGCGGTCGTGGAGGACCTCGCGGTCAAGCGAGCGCTGTTCGCCGAGATCGACGCGGTCATCCGGCCCGGGGCGATCATCGCGACCACCACGTCCTCCCTGCCGGTGATCGAATGTGCGACCGCCACCTCGCGCCCCCAGGACGTGGTGGGGATGCACTGGTTCAACCCGGCCCAGGTGATGCGGCTGGTGGAGATCGTGCCGACCGTTCTGACCGCTGACGACGTCACCGCGACGGTTGCCCAGGTGGCGCGGGCGGCAGGCAAGCACCCGGTGCGCTGTGCGGACCGCGCCGGGTTCATTGTCAACGCCCTGCTGTTCCCCTATCTCAACGACGCCGTGAAGATGCTGGAGGCGCACTACGCGGATGTCGATGCCATCGACACGGCGATGAAGGTCGGCTGCGCGCATCCGATGGGGCCGTTCGAACTCGCCGACGTCGTCGGGCTGGACGTGACGCTCGCCATCGTGCGCACGCTGTACCTGGAGTTCCGGGAGCCCGGTTATGCCCCGGCGCCGCTGCTCGAACACCTTGTCAAGGCTGGGTATCTCGGCCGTAAGACCCGGCGTGGCTTCCGCGTCTACTGACCCGGCGAGGGAGCGAGGGGGCGGGGGAACGGTCCTGGTTGGTTCGTTTCGTCGCCTACGATGGCGCCGGACTGCATGTTTGTCTGGGCCGGGCACCGGCATGGCCGGTCTGGTCCCGCCGTCGTTTCGGAGGAAGCCACATGGTCTCGCTGGACAAGGATGCCGCGCGGGAGGTCGGCCGCGAGATCGTGACGTTCGTGCCCGATCTCGCGGTGATGCTGCGGCGGGTTCTCGTTGATCCGAGGGTGCCGCAGGCGGCCAAGATGGAGGCGGCGGCGTCGCTGGCCTATCTGGTCTCACCGCGCAACCGGCTGATGAGCCTGGTTCCCGTGGTCGGTCAGTTCGACGACATCGCGCTCATGGCTTTCGCGTTCCGTCGCCTGCAGTTGGGCGCGGGCGAGGCCATCCTGCGCGAGCACTGGCGTGGCAGCGACCGGACTTTCCAGATCATGATTGGTGCGTCCGCCGCGTTGTCGTCACCGCGAGGGATGATCCGGCGGGTGAAACTGGCCCGGACGCTCGCCGAGTCGACCGTTGACCGGTTTGCCGGCTCCCGCCGGGGCGGCGCGGCGGGGAACGACCCGCATCGCATCGTCGAGGGTGAAGTTGTCAACCAGACGCTCGCGCCCGACGCGGACCCGAGCGCGTCACGCCCCCGCACAGCGCGGTTCCGTCGCCCGCAAAGTCCGTCGGCGCCGCGGCCGCGGTGACCGGCAGACGGTCGCGGCGCGCGCGGCCGGAGCGACCGCCCAGCTCGCCCATCCTGCCCGTCGTCGGAGCCAAGACGATCGAACAACGCGCGGACGGGGACTGGATTGTGCGCCGGATCAGCGGCGCGGCCGCGCGCAAGTACTACCGCTGCCCCGGCTGCGAGCAGGAGATCCTGCCAGCCACTCCGCACGTCGTCTGCTGGCGCGACGATCACATCGCTGATCGCAGGCACTGGCACACAGCCTGCTGGACCCGTCGTGACCGGCGTATCCCGCCGGGTCTGTGAGATCGGGGGCTCAGAAGCGAACAACATGGACTGTACGGATAATACGGTAACAAACCGCATGAAGCGTACAAGCCATATGAATTATATGAACGGCGTGGACGTTTCAGGAACGGATAACCGCCGTGTCCTCGCCGCCTACCGGCGACGAGGACGAGGACGAGCCGAGGTCCAGCGGAGCCATGGCCGCGGCCAGCCGGTCGCGCAGCTGACCGAGCTGGGCGGTCACCTGGTCCCGCTGCCGGCCGAGATCAGCCAGCCGGCGGCGGGACTCCTCCTCGGCCGCCGCGACGGCGGTACGTGCCCTGGAGAGGATGTCCTCGGCTTCGGCCTGCGCCGCTGAGATCGTCGCCTGAGCGGCCGCTCCGGCTTCCTGGAGCATCCGCTCATGGGTCCGCCGCGCGTCGGCCTGTACCCGCTCGGCCTCCTGGAGCGCGACCTCGGCCTCCCGCGTCCGTTCGGCCCGTACCGCGGCGGCCTCCTCCTCCGCGAGCTGGAGGATCTGGGTGATCCGATCGCCGAACTCCTCCCACGCGGGCCGGTTGGCTGCGAGATCATCACGTGCCGTGGCGGCTTCGGAGGCGGCCTCGGATGCCGCGGCCTCGGCGGCCGCCCGATGCGACTCCGCCTCGCGCAGCTGTTCGACGAGCCAGTTGACGTGCGCCCTGACCTGATGTGGGTCGTAACCGCGACGAACCAGATCGAAGTCCGGCGAGGCGTCCGTGCCGTCGGACATCGGGATGAGATCGGTCTGCTCGCTCATAGGACATCAGAGTGCCAGACCTGCCACCGGGAGGTGCGGTGGCAGGTCTGCCATCGGCCTGGGCCAGACCGCCCCCTCGCCGCTCCCGATGCCGGGATGACCGGTCCTACACGCCACGGAATCGGTTGATCGCGGCAAGGTGACGCTCGCGGGTGGCGGCGTCGCGGACCCCGAGGCCTTCCTCCGGCGCGAGGCAGAGTACCCCGACCTTGCCCTGGTGGAGGTTTCGGTGAACGTCGAAGGCGGCCTGGCCGGTCTCGGCGAGCGGGTAGACACGGGACAGGGTCGGGTGGATGAGCCCCTTGGCGATCAGCCGGTTGGCCTCCCATGCCTCGCGGTAGTTCGCGAAGTGCGAACCGACGATTTTCTTCAGGTTCATCCACAGGTAGCGGTTGTCGTAGGAGTGCATGAAGCCACTCGTGGACGCGCAGGTCGCGATCGTTCCGCCGCGCCGGGTGACGTAGACGGACGCGCCGAAGGTCTCCCGGCCGGGGTGTTCGAAGACGATGTCGGGATCCTCCCCGCCGGTGAGCTGGCGGATCTTCTTGCCGAGACGTTGCCACTCCTTGGGGTTCTGGGTGTGCTCGTCGGCCCAGAACCGGTAGTCCTCAGCGGCCCGGTCGATGACCAGGTCGGCGCCCATACGACGGACGATCTCGGCTTTCTGGGGGGAGGACACGACGCAGACCGGGATCGCCCCGCCGTTCAGCGCCATCTGCGTGGCGTAGGAGCCGAGGCCGCCACTCGCGCCCCAGATCAGCACCACGTCGCCTTGCTTCATGTTGGCGCCGTTGTGGGAGATCAGCTGACGGTAGGCGGTGGAGTTCACCAGACCGGGGGCGGCGGCCTCCTCCCAGCTCAGGTGCGCGGGCTTCGGCATCAGCTGGTTGGCCTTGACCAGGGCGAGCTCCGCGAGCCCGCCGAAGTTGGTCTCGAAGCCCCAGATGCGCTGCTCGGGGTCGAGCATGGTGTCGTCGTGGCCTTCCGGCCGCTCCAGCTCGACTGACAGGCAGTGGGCGACCACCTCGTCGCCGGGGGACCATATGTGCACTCCGGGGCCGGTCCGCAGCACAACCCCGGCGAGATCGGAGCCGACCACGTGGTAGGGCAGGTCATGGCGCTTGCCGAGCGGGGAGGACCGGCCGTAACGTTCCAGGAAACCGAACGTCGGGAGCGGCTCGAAGATCGACGTCCAGACGGTGTTGTAGTTGATCGCGGAGGCCATCACGGCGACCAGTGCCTCACCCGGACCGAGCTCAGGGGTCGCGACCTCATCGATGTGCAGGGAGCGCCGAGGGTCCTTGTCCCTGGACGCGAGCCCGGTGAAGAGGCCGGTCTCATCCTTGCGGATAACCGCCCCCCGGTAGGTCTCGGGTACGGGCAGGGCGGCGAACGCTGCCTCGGAGGTCTCGCCGACGAGAATCGCTTCGACAATTTCCTTCACGATTGGCCTCCCAAACGTCATCCGGCAATGTCGGGCAGATGCTACCGACGGGTATGCCTACAAGTCGCGCGGTTGGGGGTGTGCGCCCGCGCTGGAAGCGATACAACCTGAGAGCAACCATTAGGGGTAGGAGCGCGTCTGACCTGGCGTGACCGCGCCCATGACAGTAGTGGAGGGGTGGCGGCCCGTGCCTGCGCGGAGCGACGCCGCTCGCAGCCAGGTCGCGCGGGATGCCGACGCCGCACTGACCGCTCTGTACGCAGAACACTACCGGTCGTTGGTCCGCCTCGCCGCACTTCTGTTGGATGACGTCGGGCTGTGCGAAGAGGTTGTCCAGGACGCCTACATTCGGGTCCACACCGCCTGGGGGCGGCTGGAGGACAGGGACAAGGCGCTTGCCTACCTGCGGCAGACGGTGGTCAACCTTGCCCGTTCAACGCTGCGGCGGCGGCTGGTGGCGCTCAAGCACGCACCCAAGCCCATGCCGGACGCGGCCAGCGCCGAGGAGGGTGCCTACACCCTGGTCGAGCGTGCCGCGGTCGTGCAGGCCCTGCGGGAGCTGCCGCGGCGGCAGCGCGAGGCCGTGGTCCTGCGCTACTACGCGGACCTTTCCGAGGCGGCTGCGGCCGCGGTCATGAAGTGCAGCGTCGGGTCGGTCAAGGCCTACACGTCCCGCGGGTTGACCGCGCTCGGCAGCAAGCTGGAGGGCCTGCGGTGACCGCGCTCGAACCCGACGAGCTGCGTCGTCTCCTGACCGAGGCGGTGGAGCCGGTCCAGGCCTCCCCGGCGGGCTATCACCGGATCCGCGCCGGCGTCATTCGCCGGCGCCGGCTGCGGATGCCCATGATGACTGTCGGCGGGCTGGCGCTGGCCGGTCTGATCGGCCTTGTCTACCTGGTGATCGAACCCCGCACCTCAGCCACTCTGGTCGAGCCGGCTCGGCCTCCGCTGACCCAGACGACTCCTGACGTGACCGTGTCGCGCCGGCCCGTGACACCGCCGGGCCATGGCGGGACGCTCGGGGGCGGCCCGGGGCGGCCGTCGGCGCCGGTGAGTCGATTGGAGACCGCGGCGCCGCCCACCAGCCCCGGCGGCCCGGGGGAGGAGACGCCGTCGGCGGCATCGACCAGCCATCCGAGTGGAACGCCCAGCAACGTCCATTCTCCGGCGCTCCCGCCGCCGGTGTCCGTCCCGGCGATGGCTGGCGATGTTGACGGTGACGGCAAGAGCGACCCGGCGACCGTGTCCGACACCACGGTCGTGGTCGCGCTCAGCCTGTTCGGGTCAACCTCGGTGACATTCCCGGCGGTGGCGTCACCGCTGAGTCTGTCGGTCTTCGATATCGACGCCGATGGGTATGGCGAGCTGATCGTCCAGACCGACAGCAACGGCAGTACCAGGAACTTCGGTGTGGCCAAACTGACGCAGACCGGGCAGCTGCGGATCGTGAGCAACAGTCCGTTGCATGCTGGCCTCAACGGCGCCCACGGTGACGGGTTCCGTTGTGAGGCCGGGAAAGTCGTGGTCGCCGCGGGTGACCGGACCACGGACAAGATCTACCAGGTGACGTCGACGACGTGGGAGCTGATAAGCACGGGCTTCACCGCGCTCGGCTCGCCCACAAGCAGCACGGTGGACCTGGCCTCGGCACAGTCGCCCTTCACCGCCGGCTGCGGGATCGCCTGACCCCGTATTTCCGCATTTCCGCGCCGCGGAGATACGGGGGCCCCAGGGCCATGACCTCCATGGCCCGTTCCCTCCGGTGTG